>VGRF01000024.1 GCA_016875395.1 Deltaproteobacteria bacterium
TCGTCGGGAATCCGCCAGCCCCGGTGAGCCTTCCCTCGTGCAGACACTTCACCCCCGGTCGCCAGTCGGAGGGTCACGGCTTGTCAATCATTAACACCCTGGGCGGTTTTCGGATAGGCTCTTAGGCTCGATCTCGAGCACGACATCCGCGAACAGGCCGCGCTCCGGCGTCCAGTCGACGCGCCGCCCGGCTCGAGTCGCCTCGGCCGGCGACTTCGTCTCCCAGGCGAGCACGAGCACGTTCCCGTTCGGCAGCGCCGTGACGTCGTGGTGAGAGATGTTCGCGGAGTCCGAGAGCTTCCACTCCCACAGCACCTTCCCATCCCAGTCCAGCTCCTGAAGGATGCCGGCGACGCCGCCGACCTTGAAGTCGAGGGCGTGCGGATCGCGCGCGCCGCGCAGGAGACTCCCGTTCGGGAGCAGCTCCATGTCACCGCCCGGCGAGTACGGCGTCTCCCAGCGGTGAACGACCAAGCCTGCGTTGTTCACCAGGTACGCCGCGCCGGAAAGTGTGGGGTTGAACAGCACGTAGCCGTCGGCGACACCCGGCTCGCTCGCGATGAGTCCGCGCGGCATGAGCGGCGGCGGCACGAAGAACTCCGGGATCGGAGGCGCCTCGGGCACTGCTGCGGGCGCCTCCGGCGCGGCGTTCTCGGTGGCTTCACGCTCGCTGCAGGCGGCGAGCAGCGCGGCGAGAACGGTCACAGCGGCGAGCGATCGCATGGACGCCTCCCGAGCGAGCGGTGGTCCACTCTGCGGAAGTATGCGCTCATCGCGCGCGTAGCTGCGAGATTCTCGGCGATATGCTCGGGTGCGCCCTGGGAGAGGTTCGATGGCCGCGCTCACGCTTCCGAACATCGCCGCGCTGCGCGAATGGGTCGGGAAGAAGCTCGGCACGTCGGACTGGGTCGAGATCACGCAGCGCCGCATCGATCTCTTCGCCGACGCGACGGGCGATCACCAGTGGATCCACGTCGACGCCGAGCGCGCACGCCGCGAATCCCCCTTCGGCACGACGATCGCGCACGGCCATCTCACGCTCTCGCTCTCGCCGATGCTGCTGGCGCAGATCGTCGAGGTGCAGGGTGTGCGGCTCGTGGTCAACCCTGGCATCGAGCACATGCGCCTGCGCTCGCCCGTGCGCTGCGGCGACAAGCTGCGCCTGCACGCCACCCTCAAGGACCTGCGCGACGTGCCTGGCGGTGGCGTGCGTGCAACGGTGAGCGTGAGCTTCGAGATCGAGGGCCAGAAAAAGCCCGCGGCGTTCGGCGATGCGCTGCTCGTCTACTACGGAGATGGCGCCGCGGCGACGGAAGAAGGCTGACGCTCACTCCGCGAGGAACTTCCGCACCTCGCGGAGGAACACGTCCAGCTGATCGTGATGCACCCAGTGCCCGGCCTTCGGCACGTTCGCGAGCCGCGCGTTCTTGAACGACGCAATGCGGCCGTCCTTCATCGGATCGCTCGCCCAGCTGTCCTCGCCGCGCACGAGCAGCGTCGGGCACGTGACGCGCTCCCAGAGCGAGCGCACGTCTGCGCCGCGGAAGCGCACGGGCGCGAAGCTGCGCACGTACGGATCGAACTTCCAGCTGAACGTGCCGTCTTCGTTGCGCGCGACGCCGTGCACGGTGAGGTGGCGCGCCTGCTCGGGCGAGAGGAACTCGTTCTCGTCTTGCATGCGCTTCGCGGCGTCGTCGATCGACGCGTAGCGGCGCGGCTGCCGGCGCGCGATCTCCTTCTGCGACTTGATCCACTCGCGGTAACGCGCGGAGGCCGGCGGCGCTTCGAGCTTCTCCTCGAGCTCGGGCGAGGGACCGAGACCCTCGATCGCGACGAGCTTCTTCACGTTCTGCGGATAGAGCCCGGTGTAGTGGAGCGAGATCGCGCCCCCTAATGAGTGGCCGATGATGGTGAGCGGCGCGAGATGCAGCGCGTCCACGAGCTGAATGATGTCGAAGACGAACTCGCTGATCGCGTAGGAGCCGCCGATCGCCCACGCGGAGTCGCCGTGGCCACGCAGATCGGGCGCGATCACGTGAAACTCGCTGCGCAGCTCGCGCGCCACCCAGTCCCAGTTGCGCGCGTGATCCTTGCCGCCGTGGATCAGCAGCAGTGGCGGCGCCGACTCGTTGCCCCAGTCCACGTAGTGCATGCGCAGCCGCTGCGACACGTAGAAGCTCGAGCTGGGTCCGATCACGTCCGCGTCGCGCGCCATCTTTCCTCCGCAGGCGCGCGATTCTGACACGCAGGAACCGACGGCGCGCGGGCGCGTTCCATCAGCAATCTCGCGCGCCCGAAGGAGTCCCGATGAGATTGCACGCTGCGCTCTGCGCCCTGCTCGCTCTCGCTTCAGCGCCCGCGCGCGCGCAGGAGGCGCCCGCGGAGGACGCGAGCAGCGCGCCCGTCGAGGAGATCCAGATCCTCGGCGAGCGCCCCGGTCCGCAGCTCTGGAAGATCACGAACGGCGAGCACACGCTTTGGTTGTTAGGGCTGTTGCAGCCCTTGCCGAAGCGCATGCAGTGGAAGTCCGGCGCGGTGGAGCAGGTGCTCGACGAGTCCCAGGAAGTGATCGCGTCGGGCGCCGCTGTGGGTGCGCGCATCGGACCGATCAAGCTCTATCGGCTGTATCGCCAATGGCGCGGCCTCCGCGTGAACCCGAACGAGCAGACGCTCGCCGACGTGCTGCCGCCGCCGCTCTACGCGCGCTTCGAGACGCTGCGCGTGAAGTACGCGCCGCGCGATCGCGACATGGCGGAGCTGCGGCCGATCTTCGCGGCGGGCGCGCTGTTCCAAGCCGCGGTCGATCGCGTCGGCCTCACGACCGAGAACGACGTCCACGACCGCGTCGAGAAGCTCGCGAAGAAGCGCGATCTCCCGATCCGCCAGGTGAAGCTGATGCTGGAGAACCCGAGCGACACGCTCGGTGCGCTGGGCGACATCCCGCTCGCGCAAGAGATCGCGTGCCTCGAGACGACGATCGCGCGCCTCGAGACCGACGTGGACGCGATGCGCGTGCGCGCGACGGCGTGGGCCGACGGCGACATCGACGCTTTCAAGGCCGCGGCGTACCCGGATCAGCAGCAGGCGTGCTGGAACGCGATCGGCAGCGCGGGCGAGATCAAGCCGCTGATCGAGCAGGCGCAGCGCGACTGGCTCGCGTTCTTCGACGCCGCGCTCGCGAGCAGCAAGGTGTCGCTCGCGATGCAGTCGATGGACCGCGTGCTCGCGCCCGACGGCGTGCTCGCGCATGCGCGCAGCCAGGGATACGAGGTGCGCGGGCCGGAGTAGTTGCGGCCCTCGGCCTCGCGCGAGACTCTGGGCCCATGCGCATCGCGCTTGCACAAATCAATCCCACCGTTGGCGACCTCGCGGGCAATCGCAAGCTGATCGAGGAGGCCGCTGCGCGCGCGAGCGCCGAGCGCGCGGATCTCGTCGTGCTGCCCGAGCTCGCGCTGACGGGCTATCCGCCGCTCGATCTCGTCGAGCGCGACGGCTTCGTGCGCGATCAGCTGCGCGAGCTCGAGGCGCTCGCGGCGGCGTCGCGCGGCGTCGCGATCGCACTCGGCGCGGTGCTGCCCGTGCCGCAGCGCGACGGGAAGAAGCTCGCGAACGCGGCGGTGTTGCTCGCCGGCGGGAAGCAAGCGTTCGCGCAGGCGAAGACCCATCTGCCGACGTACGACGTGTTCGACGAGAAGCGCTACTTCGCGCCGGCCGAGGAGCGCGAGCTTGCGGCGCTACCGAGCGGCGCGCGCGTCGGCCTGACAGTTTGCGAAGACGGCTGGGTGGATCGCGTCGGCTACAGCAAGGATCCCACCGGCGAGCTCTCACGAAAGGGCGCGCAGCTCGTCGCGAACCTCAGCGCCTCGCCGTGGCACGCGGGCAAGCCGGCGGAGCTGCGCCGCATCTTCTGCGAACTCGCCGCGAAGCGCAGCGTGCCGATCGCGTTCTGCAACCAAGTGGGCGGCAACGACGAGCTGATCTTCCACGGCGGCTCGTTCGTTGCAGACGCGCGTGGCCGCGTGCTCGCGCAGCTCCCGCTCTTCGAGCCCGCCTTCGCGGTCGTCGACCTCGACACGCAGGCGGCGACGGCGCCAGAAGCGGTGCGCGAGCCCGAGCCCGTCGCCCAGCTCGAGCGCGCGCTCGTGCTCGGCATCCACGACTACTTCCGCAAACAAGGCCTCCCGCCCGGCGCCGTGATCGGCCTCAGCGGCGGCATCGACTCCGCGCTGACGGCGCACCTCGCCGTCGAGGCATTGGGGCGCGACAAAGTCACCGGCGTCGCGATGCCGGGACCGTTCAGCTCCGATCACTCGATCGAAGACGCCTACGCGCTCGCGAAGAACCTCGGCATCACGATTCGCACGGTCGACATCAAGCCGATCTACGAGAGCTATCGGCGCGTGTTCGCGGAGCTGTTCGGCGCGAAGGACAACTACGGCCTCGCGCAGCAGAACATCCAGTCGCGCATCCGCGGCGCGACGCTGATGGCCGTCTCCAACGCCGAGAACCGCCTCGTGCTCGCGACCGGCAACAAGAGCGAGCTGTCGATGGGCTACTGCACGCTCTACGGCGACACCGTCGGCGGCATCGCGGTGATCGGCGACGTCTACAAGCGCGACATCTACGCGCTCGCGCGGCACGCGAATCGCGAACGCGAAGTGATCCCGTGGCGCACGATCGAGAAGCCGCCGAGCGCCGAGCTCGCGCCGAATCAGAAGGACAGCGACGACCTGCCCGAGTACGGCGTGCTCGACGCGGTGCTCGAGCAAGCGATCGAAGGCGAGCGCGCAGCGGCCCTAATCACTCCGCCGCCCGGCGCCACGCGCGAGACCGTGGCCGGCATCGTGCGCCGCGTCGACCGCAACGAGTACAAGCGCCGCCAAGCGCCGCTCGTGCTGCGCGTCTCGCCGAAGGCTTTCGGCAGCGGGAGGAAGCTGCCGATCGTGCATCGCTATCAGCTGTAGCGCGCTCTCGGCGCCCTCACGCCCCTTCGGTCACCGCCTTCACGAACTCCGCCCTCGCGCCGCGCGGGCCTTCCTGGATCACGTACTCGACGGTCTGGCCTTCGCTCATGCCGTCGTACTCGCTGCCGTTCATGCCGCTGCGGTGGAAGAAGACTTCCTTGCCGTCTTCGCCGCGGATGAAGCCGAAACCGCGGTCGCGCACCATCTTCTTGATCTTGCCGCGCGATTTCGGGCCGGCGGGCGCGGTCGGCGCCTTCGCGGGAGGCTTGCCGCGGCGCGGGCCGCCGGGGGCGCCGCCGCTGCGGCGCTGCGAGTAGGCGCCGATCGCGAACTCACTGAGGAACAGCGCGACGGGCACGGTCAGGTCGGTCATGCCGGCGCTCTCGGCGGAGAGCAGGACCTCGTCCTTGCTCACGTCGACGACGCTGTAGCGGAGGCCCGTGTTCTTGTGCGTGCAGGACGAGCCCGGCTCGACTTCGTCGATGGAAAGCATGGCGAGGACCTCGCGGTTTGCGCGCGCGCGGCGGCGGGGGGAGGGAGACGCCGGGGCCGCCGCGAAAGGCGGCGCAACTTAGGCGAGGGGGGTAGGGGGGTCAAACCGACAGCGCCCGCGGTTACCGTGCTCCGCTTCGATCCGAGAATCGCAGAGTCGGCGTCAGACGCGGATTCCTCGATTCTCGGACCGTCGCCGGCCTCGCGATCGTTGCGCGGGCCGGCAGGAGGCGACCCAAGTTGGCGACGCGCGCGGTGTTCTTCGATCTCGGCGGGACGCTGTTCAGCTACCGCGCGACGCGCCCGCACTTCGACCGCGTGCTCGAGGGGCTCGCCCGCGAGCACGGCATCGCGGAGCCCGCAGGCGAGCTGCGCCGCGTCTACCGCGAGGCGATGGCGCGCGCGGACGCAGTGCACAACCCGCGGCCCTACTACCTGCACCGCGACATGTTCCGCGACGCGTACCTCGGCTTTCTGCGCAGCTACGGCCTCACCGCGCGCGACAGCGAGGCGCTCTACGAGGGGCAGAGCCGCGTCGGCGCGGAGCACATCTCGCTGCGCGCCGGCGTGCGCGAGACGCTCGCCGCGCTGCGAGCGCGGGGGCTCCACCTCGGCATCGTGAGCAACATCGATCAAGACCAGTTCGACGCGATCTGGGCGCGCCTCGACATCGCGCACCTCTTCGACGCCACGACCACGAGCGAGGAAGCGCGCTCGTGCAAGCCCGACCCGGGCATCTACCGCGTGGCGCTGCGCAAAGCGCCAGGCATCACCGCGCGCGAGGTGCTGTTCGTCGGCGACTCGCCGCCGCACGACTTCGCGGGCGCGAAACCGCTCGGCATGCGCACGGCCTGGATCCAAGAGCGCGAGGCAGAGCCCGCGGAATCGATGCGCCCGGATCACGTGATCCGCGAGATCCCCGAGCTGCTGGGGCTGGTGTGAACACATCGCGGCGTTCGCAGCGCAGCCTCGCGCGCTTCGCCTTCCTGCTCTTCCTCACGCTCGCGGCGGCCGCCTTCGCGCAGCCGAAGCCCCTTCGCATCGGAGTCACGGGCGATTACCCGCCGCTCGTCGCGCGCACGGGCGATGGCGACTACGTCGGCTTCGACGCGGACGTGGCGCGCGCGTTCGCGGAGCAGCGCGGCTACGCGCTCGAGTGGGTGCCGGTGACGTGGCCCGAGCTCGCGGCGGCGCTTGCGGCCGGGCGCTTCGATGTCGCGATGACCGGCGTGACGGTGCGCGCGGATCGCTCGGTCGCGGGGCGCTTCACGGTGCCCGTCGCGGAGTCGGGCGCTGCGGTGCTGGTGCGCGACGCCGCGCTCGCGAGCGAGGCCGCGCTCGCCGCGCCCGGCGTCGCGCTCACGGTGAACGCGGGCGGGCATCTCGAGCGCGTCGCACGCGCGCGCTTCCCGGGCGCCGCGATCACCGCGCTCCCTGACAACTCGGCGGTGCGCGATGCGTTCGCCTCCGGCGCGGCGAGCGCAGTGGTCACGGACACGCTCGAAGCGCCGCGCTGGCGCAGCGCAGTGCCCAGCGCGCAGCTCGTCGGCCCGCTCACGCGCGACGTGAAGGCCTACTGGTTGCCTGCCGACCGCGCGGCGCTCGCGAGCGAGCTCGACGCGTGGCTGCTCGCGCGCGAGGCCGACGGCACGCTCGCGCGACTGCGCGCGCAGTGGCTCGGCGCGGACGCGGCGCAGCGGCGCCCCGCGCTGCCCGCGCTCGCGCTCGTCGCGGTGCTCGCGGAGCGCCTCGCGCTGCAGCCGCACGTCGCAGAGGCCAAGCGCGCGAGCGGTGCGCCCGTGTTCGCGCCCGAACGCGAGGCGCAGCTGCTCGATTCCGCGATCGCGGCGACACAGGCGGCGGCTCGCGCGGCGCAGCGTCCAGCGCCCACACGCGCGGCCCTCGCGAAGTTCTTCACCACGCTGTTCGAAGTGAGCCGCAGCATCCAGACCACCGTGCTCGCGCAGCCGGCGCCCGAGGCGGCGCCCGCGTTCGACCTCGATACCCAGCTTCGCCCCGCGCTCACGCGCCAGACCGAGCGCGTCGCGGCGCTGTTGCCGCTGCTCCCGATGGGGCTCAGTCAGAGCGCGCTCGCCGAGGAGCTCGCCGCGCGCACCAGCGACGTCGCCGGCCTCAGCGATGAAGCGCGCGCACAGCTCGCGGCCGCGCTGGCAGAGCTCGCCGCCGCGCGGCGCGCCCATTAGGGAGTGCGGCTACTTACAGCGGTAGTGCCCGACGATCGCGAATTCGAAGAGGCGATCTTCGATCTGCGTCCCGGCGCCGATGTTGTGGACGAGCAGCGGACGCGCGCCGTCGGCGCTGCGCTGCGCGGCGACGATGCCGATGTGCGGGAGATTTCCCGGCAGCGTGTACGCGACGATGTCGCCCGTCGCGTAGTCTCGCGCGTTCTTCGTGATCGGCAGCGAGAAGCCGCGGCGTGCGAAGTAAGTCTGCAGGTTGAGCACGCGGCGGTGGTCGATGCTGCGGTCCGTGCTCCGCAGGCCCCAGTTCTTCGGATACGACGCGAAGTGCGCGCGCATGTCCTCGTGCACGAGGCGCTGCAGGTCCACGCCTTGCCTGCGCAGCGCGCGGATCACGACATCGCTGCACACGCCGCGTTCGAGCGGAACGTCGCCGTTCGGGTACGCGAGCTTCGTGTAGGCCGGGTCGTAGTGCAGCGTGACGCCGACCTGCGCGACTGCCGCCGCGGCGAGGCGCTGCCCGAACGTGGCGTCGGCGGCGGCGGCGAGCGCGAGTCCCGTGACGAGTGCGGCGCACAGCGCAGCGGCGGCGCGGCGCGCGCGCACGCTCAATCCCACCAGCCGCGGCGACGGAACCAGAGGATCAGGCCGACCGCGACGGCGCCCATGAACAGCATCACGACGGGGTAGCCGAGCTTCGCGTGAAGCTCGGGCATGTAGTCGAAGTTCATGCCGTAGATGCCGACGATGAACGTGAGCGGGATGAAGATGCTCGACACGAGCGTCAGCACCTTCATCACTTCGTTCGTGCGATGGCCCACCTGCGAGAGATAGATCTCGGTCGCGAGGCCGGCGAGCTCGCGCGAGGAGTCCGCGAGCTCGACGATCTGGCGGATGTGCTGCTCGGCGTCGCGGAGGTACACGCGCGCGGCGTCGCTCACGAAGGCCGAGGGCTCGCGCGCGAGCTCCCCTAACGCCTCGCGCTGCGGCCAGCCCACGCGCCGGATCACCGTGAGCGCGCGCCGCACCTGCTGAATGCGCGGCAGCTGCGTGCTCGACGCGCGCTCCACCACCTCCGCCTCGAGATCTTCGAGCTGCTCCGCGAGCTGCTGCACGACGGGGAAGTAGCGGTCCACGACCGCGTCGATCAGCGCGTACGCCAGGTAGTCCGCGCCGTGGCCGCGAATCTCCTCGATGCCATCGCGAATCTGGGCGCGCACGGGATCGAAGAAGCCGCGCCGATGGTCTTGCATCGTGATCAGCCAGCCGCGGCCGAGAATGATGCACACCTGCGGCGTCTCGACGCCGCCGCCCTCCGTGAGCACCGGCACGCGGCACACGATCACGTGCTCGTGTGCGTGCACCTCGGACTTCGCGCGCTGCGGCACGTTCGTCGCGTCTTCGAGCACGAGCGGGTGAAGCGCGAAGACTTCCGCGATCGCCCACAGCTTGTCCTCGTCGCGAAAGCCCTGAACGTCGACCCACACCGTGGTCTCGGGCTTCACGTACATCCGCAGATCCTGCGGATCCTCCACGTCGCGCTCGCGCAGAACGCCCGTCGTGTACTCGAAGACGTGGATGCGCGTGGGCGCCGCATCCGCAGGAATCGCGAGCGTGCCCGGCGCGGAGCCAGGCGGCGGCGTGTTGTGCTTCGCCACCGCGGGCGGCATCGGCGCTCGCGCCGCTCGCTGCTTGTGGCGTCGCGCTATTGCAGCCGCCTCAGCGCGTGCGCGAGAGCAACCTTCCGCAGATCGGACGAAATCTCGGGCCCCGCCGCCTTCGCCTTCTTCGGCGCCTTCGCCACGGCCTTCTTCGCCGCCGCCTTCTTCACCGGCTTCGCCTTCTTCTTCGCCTTCGCCGCCATCGCTCACCCCTTCCGAATGGCCGCGCACGATAGAGGCTCAAACAACCCCGCGCGCCTCCCAATTCCTCCTCACCGACCTCAGTGCCTCGCGCTGGTGGGAATGGTCGCGCCGCGGAAACGGCTGACGCACCTCACCGACGCCAGAACGAACTCCAAGTCGAACGCTCCACCCAAGCAAGTCGGCCGAGGCCGCAAGCGAAGCGCGCAGCAGCGGGCGAGTCCGCGAGCCCGATGCGAAGTAAACGAGGAAAAGCGCGGCACTTCCCGGCGAAGCCCGGAAGACGCGCCCGCCGCAATCAGTAGAACGTGCAGCGCGTCCGATGCCGAGGCCGCGCTTTGATCTGCGGTGATTGCCCGCGCGACCACAACAATAAATCCAGCTTGTGCGGCGGCACCGCGTAGCCGCGGCGCGCGCAAGCAGCCGACAACAGCTCGACCGCGTGCAGCGCGACGGCGCGAATCTCCACCTCTTCCTCGCAGCCGCTCGGCAGCACTTCCTCGCGCTCGATCTTGTTCAGCAGCAGATGGTCGTACGAGAGCACGCCGAGCATGCGCAGCGTGTGGGGCACGAGGTTGTCGGCGAAGATCGTCAGCTTCGCGAGATCGTCGAAGCGCCCGAGGCCGCGGCCGCGCAGCGCCGTCGCGAGATCTGCGCAGGTGATCTGCGCGCGCTTCAGGAACGGCACGCGAAATCCCTGATGAGTCGCGACGTCCTGGTAGCGCGGCATGCGCGCGAACAGGCGCACGAGCCGCTCCGCGTTGCCGCGCGCCTCCTTGACCGGGCCCTCGAATGCGCCGCCGTAGAACACGAGCAGCCAGTCGCCGAGCTCGTTCCACGCATCGGCGAACATCCCCATCAGCTCGCCCGCTTCGCCGCCCTCGTCCTGCTCGAACAGCGCCGCACAGTCCGCACGCGTCATGCGCTTCAGCTGCCCCGCGCTGTAGGCGCCCTCGCTCTCGAAGCGCCTCCGCAGCGCGGTCGCGACGGTGCGGTAGCCCGAGAGCTCGCCGCGCTTCTTGAGGTGCGGGAAGTAGCCCGAGCCGAAGTTGATCGCGTTCAGCGTGACGCAGAACGCGACGGTCGTGGCGTCGTCCGCGAACGCGAGGTGCGCGGGATCGAGCTGCGGCGGCTGCGGGCGCTGCTGCGCGAGCAGCGCCGCGAAGCGCTCGAGCTCGCCGCTCTCGATGCGCACGAAGCGCGCGCGCCGTGCCACCTCCGCGCAGGCCTCGCGGATGAACGCGAACAGCGGCTCGTCGGGGAGCACGTCGGTCACGGAGCGATCACTCGCAGCGCGCGCGGCACGATCTCGGCGCGCAGCGGCGCCGAGCCGAGCGGCTCGCCGTCGCACTCGAAACGGTGCGCCTCGCGCGCGAGCGGCTCCAACTCGACGACGCGCCCGCGCAGCTCGCGCACGCCCGGCGCACTCAGGTGCTTGCCCGCGTACAGCGACGGGAGGCGAACGAGCAGCTCCGGCTTCGGCATGCCGGGAATGATCACGCTGTGAAAGAGTCCGTCGTCGAGCGATGCGTTCGGCGCGGCCATCATGCCGGCGCCGAAGTAGCGGCCGTTCGAAGCGGTCGCGAGCACGAGCGGGCCTTCGTGCGCGAGCGCACCGTCGACGCGCACGCGCGCTTCGAGCGGAGCGAAGCGCGCGATGCCGCGCAGCGTCCCCAACAAGAAGCTGCCCGTCGGCCCGAGTGA
The DNA here is from genome assembly GCA_016875395.1 of Deltaproteobacteria bacterium. NCBI lineage: Bacteria > Pseudomonadati > Myxococcota > Myxococcia > Deltaproteobacteria bacterium. The sequence continues at coordinate 11,224 of VGRF01000024.1, forward strand.
CTTCGTCGCGCGCGTCACCAGCTGCGCCACGAGGCCGGCGAGCCCGGCGCTGGTTTCGTTCGCGAAGTACGTCTGCGCGCGCGCGCCGTGGTCGTCCGTGTACTCGAGCCGGCCCGCGTCGATCTCGCGCGTCTTGCCCGCGCGCAGAATCTCGAGCGCGCCGCCGAGCGCGCGCGGCACGCCGAGCGTCCGTAACAAGTCGCCGCCCGTGCCGAGCGGCAGGAAGCCGAGCGTCACGTCCGCGCCGGCGTCGGCAGCGAGCAGGCCCGTCGTGATCTCGCTCGCGGTGCCGTCGCCGCCGCCCACGAGCAGCCGCGCGTAGCCCGCGGTCGCCGCCTCGCGCGCGATGCGCACCGCGTCGCGCGGCCCCTTCGTCCACGCGAGGTCGTAGTCGCCGAGCGCCGCGCGCAGCTCGCGCTCGATCCCCGCAAAGCGCCGCTCCGTCGCGCCAGCGCGCGAGGCGGGGTTCACGACGAGCAGGGTGCGGGACAACGGGCAGTACCTCGGTCGAGGCGGTTGGCGCTCGAGCTGGCCGCACAATAGGCGGAGCCAGTCGGCCGACGCGAGCGTTCTCGAGGCCGCCGAGCGAGGCGGCTTCGCCGACCGAAGCGGATCGGCCGTGACCCCGAGCCGAGCTCAGCCTACGGCGTTGCCGGCCGGTCCTCATTCGGCGCGAAGCCCAAGAGATCACAGGCGCGGGAAAACGTCTCTCGATGGGCCGCGAGCCAACTCCTGCCGCCCGGGTGATTCAAGAGAACTTCGTGGTAGTGGCGCCGCAGCACCTCTCGCGTCGAAGGCGGGAAGCCCTGAGATTCGATCACGCCGAACTGGCGGTGCATCAGCAGATTGAAGACGAACGCGTCGTTCGCATCGAGCTCGGCGGGCGCTTCCAATCCAGCGCGAAAGATCTCGGCGTTGCGGCCGGAGTAGATCGGGTCGTAGGCGCTGTTCACTTCGCGCATGTACTCCGCGATCTCTTGACTCTCGAGCTGACGGCGCGTGTACCGCACTTGCGCCGCCAAGTATCCCAGCGTCACGAGGACGCCGACCGACCCCAACAGCTGGCCGACTGCGCCGATCGCCTCCCAGCTCATCGGCGTTCCCCGCGCTCCTCGGGGCCGAGCAACTACTTCCCCTTCCGCAGAATGTTCAGCGCCGAGCCCGCCTTGAACCACGCGATCTGCTCGGCCGAGAACGTGTGCTTCGCGTCGAACGTGTCCGTGGTTCCGTCCGCGTGCTTCACCGTCACCTTGAGCGGAACGCCCGGCGTGAACGTGGTGAGGCCGCTGATCGAGATGCGGTCGCGCTCCTGGATCTTCTCGTAGTCCTTCGGGTTCGCGAAGGTGAGCGGGAGCAGGCCCTGCTTCTTCAAGTTCGTCTCGTGGATGCGCGCGAAGCTCCGCACGAGCACGGCGCCGGCGCCGAGGTGGCGCGGCTCCATCGCGGCGTGCTCGCGCGACGAGCCCTCGCCGTAGTTCTCGTCGCCGATCGCGATCCATTTCAGGCCGCGCGCCTTGTAGTCGCGCGCGACGGCCGGATACGCCGCGGTCGCGCCGGTCAGCACGTTCACGCCTTCGCCCGTCTTGCCGGTGAACGCGTTGATCGCGCCGATGAAGAGGTTGTCGCTGATGCGATCGAGGTGGCCGCGGAAGCGCAGCCACGGGCCGGCGGCGCTGATGTGATCCGTCGTGCACTTGCCCTTCGCCTTCATCAGCACGGGCATGTCCACCAGATCCTTCCCGTCCCACGGCGCGAACGGCTCGAGCAGGGCGAGGCGCTCCGAGTCCTTCGCCACCGCCACGTTCACGCCGCTGCGATCCGCGGGCGGCGCCTGATAACCCTCGAAGCTCATCACGAAGCCGCGCGACGGAATCTCGGGCGCGGGCGCCGGCGCCTTCAGCTTGAACTTCGTGCCGTCGCTCGCGGTGAGCTCGTCCTTCTGCGGGTCGAACGCGAGCGTGCCCGCGAGCGCGTAGGCGACGACGATCTCGGGGCTGCCGATGAACGCGAGCGTGCCGGGGTTCGAGTCGTTGCGCGCGGGGAAGTTGCGGTTGAACGAGGTGAGGATCGAGTTGGCCTCGCCCTTCGCCACGTCGTCGCGCTTCCACTGGCCGATGCACGGGCCGCACGCGTTCGCGAGCACCGTGGCGCCGATCTCCTCGAGCTCCGTCATCTGGCCGTCGCGCTTGATCGTCAGGTGAATCTGCTCCGAGCCCGGCGAGACCCACAGCGTGCACTTCGACTTCACGCCGCGCGCCGCGGCCTGCCGCGCGACGTCGGCCGCGCGCGAGAGATCCTCGTACGACGAGTTCGTGCACGAGCCGATCAGCGCCGACGAGAGCTGCGCGGGGTAGCCGTTCTTCGCGACGTCCGCGCCCATCTGCGAGATCGCGCGCGCGAGGTCCGGCGTGTGCGGGCCGACGATGTGCGGCTCGAGCTTCGAGAGATCAATCTCGATCACCTCGTCGTAGAACTTCTCGGGCGAGCGCTCGACTTCGGGGTCGCTCCGTAACAACTCGGCATGGCGCGTCGCGAGATCCGCGAGCTCTTCGCGCGCGGTCGACTTCAGGTAGATCGCCATGCGCTCGTCGTACGGGAAGATCGAGGTCGTGGCGCCGAGCTCGGCGCCCATGTTCGTGATCGTGCCCTTGCCCGTGCACGAGAGCGACGCCGTACCGGGGCCGAAGTACTCGACCACGCGGTTCGTGCCGCCCTTCACCGTGAGCAGCGCGCAAACCTTGAGGATCACGTCCTTCGGCGCCACCCAGCCGTTCAGCGCACCTGTTAGGCGCACGCCCACGAGGCGCGGGTAGAGCACCTCCCACGGGAAGCCCGCCATCACGTCGACCGCGTCCGCGCCGCCGACGCCGCACGCGAACATGCCGAGCCCGCCCGCGTTCGGCGTGTGCGAGTCGGTGCCGATCATCATGCCGCCGGGGTACGCGTACTTCTCGAGCACGACCTGATGGATGATGCCGGCGCCGGGCCCCCAGAAGCCGATGCCGTAGCGCGCAGACGCCGTGCGCAAGAAGTCGAACACCTCGCGGTTGGTGACGTTGGACGTCGCCATGTCCTTGGCCGCGCCCTGATACGCCTGGATCAGGTGATCGCAGTGCACGGTCGACGGCACCGCGGTCTCGGCGCGGCCCGACGAGATGAACTGCAGGATCGCCATCTGCGCCGTCGCATCCTGCATCGCGACGCGGTCGGGATTCAGCTCGAGGTACGACTTGCCCGCATCGAGCTCCTGCGTCTCCGGGTGCGCGAGGTGCCCGAGCAGCACCTTCTCCGCGTACGTGAGGGGCCGGCCGAGGCGCTTCCGCACGATCGCGAGGTTCTTCTCGACGGTCGCGTAGGTGCGCTTCACGAGGTCCGGAGTCGTCTCGATCGCGGGCATGCGGCTCTCCTCAGACGGGGCGGCTGCGCGCCTCGCGCGCGCCGAAAAGCGGCGCGCAACCTAGCGCCGGTTCGGTGCGCCTCGCGCGGGAATTGAGCGCGAAATCAACGCGCACGCGCGAATCACGCGCGGCTGAGCGCTGGCGCCGCGCGAACGATGCAATCTGAAATGCTCGCGGAGTAACGTGCGCGCATGACACCGCGCGACTTCTTCGTTCCCGGCGCCCACGGCAACGCGATCCACTGCCTCGAATGGAGCAGCGAGGGCGTGCCCCTCGTGCTCGTGCACGGCTTCGGCAACGAAGCGCACATCTGGGACGACTTCGCGCCGCTGGTCGCGCCGCACTACCGCGTGATCGCGATCGACCAGCGCGGTCACGGCGACTCCGCGCACGACGCGGAGCTGCGATACGACTACGAGTACCTCGTCGCCGACCTCGAGGCCGTAACAACAGCGCTCGGCATCGAGCGCTTCGTGCTGGTGGGCCACTCGCTCGGCGGCCGCACCTCGATGTTCTTCGCGGGCAAGCACCCCGAGCGGATGGCCGGGCTCGTGATCGTCGACAGCGCGCCCGAGTTCGACGTGCGCGGCACCACGCGCATCCGCCAAGAAGCCGAAGGGCGCGGCGACGGCTCGGTGGCGAGCGTCGCCGAGTACCACCGCATCCTCGCGCACAACTTCCCCGCCGGTCGCCCTGACGCGCTCGCGCGCATGGCGAAGCACGAGCTGAGGCCGCGCGGCGACGGCCGCTTCGTGCGCAAGCTCGACCCGAAGTTCCACGCCGGCCGGCCGCAGACCGAAGCCGAAGCGCTCGCGCGCGAGAAGCAAGTCGCGAAAGACCTTTGGGCCGCGCTCGCGAAGATCCCGTGCCCCACGCTGGTGGTGCGAGGCGCCGCGAGCGACGTGATGTCGCCCGAAGTCGCGGACAAGATGGTCGACGAAGTGCTGCCGAAGGGAACGCTCGCCGTGGTGCCGCAAGCCGCGCACTCCGTGATGACGGACAACCCGGATGGGTTCAACAAGGTGGTGTGTGCGTTTGTGTTAGGGGAGTGAGGAGACGCTCGTTCTCGACTACCTGAGGAACGGACCCATTGGGGCAGCGTGGGCGGGAAGCGAGCCCTCTGGCTCGTCTTCTGGCGATGTGCGTCGTGCATTGAATCCCGAGCGCACGACAGTGCTCTCAACAGAAGTCGCTCCCCAATCGCCGCTAAGGTCCGCCGCCATGCACCGCGCCCTGTTCCCTCTGCTCGCACTCCTCCTGCTCGCAACGTCTCCTCTCGCGTCGCTCGCGCAGCCCGCCGCTGCGGCGAAGCCTTCGCTCGACGCCGCGAGGGCGCCGATCGAGTCGTTCTACGCCGCGCTCGACGCGTCGATGAAGGCCGGCGACTCGCTCGCGTTCGACGCGCGCAAGAAGCAGCTCGAGCCGGTCGTGGTGAAGACGTTCGACCTGCCGCTGATGGCGGCGAAGGTGTTAGGGCGGCACTGGAAATCGCTCGCGCCGGCGGATCAGAAGCGCTGGGCGGCGGCGTTCGCGGGGCTCACGGTGAAGACGTACGCGGAGCAGTTCGACGAGAACAGCGGGCTCGTGTTCGAGATCGGCGCGGTGCAGGCGGCGCCCGGCGGCACCGCGCTCGTGCGCACGAAGCTGAAGCGCGCGAACGACGACCCCGTCGCGATCGACTACCGCATGCGTCCCGCCGCGAACGGCTGGCGCATCATGGACATCTTCCTGAACGGCACCGTCAGCGAGCTCGCGCTACGCCGCAGCGAGTACAGCTCGGTGCTCGAGCGCGACGGCTTCGAGAAGCTCGTGGTGACGCTGCAGAACCGCAGCCTCGTGCCGGCGAGTCACGCCAAGAAGTAAGCGCGGGCCGCCCTCACTCGCCCCCGCGCTTGCGCTTCCCCCAGCGGCAGCGCCCGGCTTCGCGCAGCTGCTCGATCTTCGCGTCGCGGTCCATCAGATACGCGCTGCGCAGCGCGGCGTAGAAGTCGACCGAGGTGTCGCGCAGCGCGTCGAGGCGCTCGCCGTCGATGTCGTAGGTGGCGAGGCCGTCGCCGCCGGTGAGCGCGAGGCGCGGAAACCCGCCTAACAACCACACCTCGGGGCGCAGCGCGGTGTCGACGATCTCGCCGAAGGTGTCGCGCGCGGTCGAGGGGCCGAGCACGGGCAGCATGAAGAAGGAGCCGCTGCGCACGCCGTAGCGGCCCAGCGTCTCGCCGAAGTCGGTGTCGTGGCGCGCGAGGCCCATCTCCTTCGCCACGTCGAACGTGCCCGCGATACCGACGGTCGTGTTGAGCGCGAAGCGCCCGAACGTGCGGCCGGCGCGACACACGTCCAGCTGCATCAGGTCGTTGGCGAGGATCACCGGGCTCTCGAGGTTGTCGAAGCCGTTGTGGACCATCTCCCGCACGAACTTCGGCGTGATCGCCTGATAACCGCGCGAGATCGGGCGCATCACGAACTTGAGGAAGCTCTCGTTGAAGTTGAAGACGCGGCGGTTCCAGCGTGGCGTGTGGTCGCGCTCGGCGGGATCAGGCCCGAGGTCGTCCTCGTCGAGCCAGCTGTCGTCGATCGATTCGATGTCGTCGTAGCTCTCGCCCTCCGCGGCTTCCCCTGGCGGCGCCTCGGGCTCCGGCTCCTCGCCTGCGAACGGCAGCGCGTGCTGCTCGAAATCGGTGCGCTCCGTAACGACTGCGCCGCTCGCCTCCGAGCCGCGCTGCGCCGCGAGCGCGGGCGACGCGAGCAGCAGCGCAGCCAGGAACGCGCGCAGCTTCATCGCGCGCGCTCGAGCGCGAGCCGCCCGGCGAGATCGTTCACGAACTGGCGCGCGGTGCGGCCCGAGCGCGAGCTGCGGTCGAGCGCCCAGCGCAGCGCATCGGCGCGCATCGCGTCGTCGAGCGAAACGCCCGCCTTGCGCGCGAGGTGCTCCACGATGCGGAGGTACGTCGGCTGATCGAAACCGAAGAAGCCGAGCACGAGCCCGAAGCGATCCGACAGCGCGAGCTTCTCGTCGATCGCTTCGCCGAGCCGCAGCTCGCCGTCCTCGTCGACGCGCACGGCTTGGTTCTCGGAGCGCTTCTCGGGCAGCAGATGCCGCCGATTGCTCGTGGCGATGATGCGCACGTTCTCGGGCGGCGCTTCGAGGCTGCCTTCCAGCGCGGCCTTCAGCTCGCGGTAGCCGCTCTCGCCTTCGTCGAAGGATAGGTCGTCGCTGAAGAGCAGGAAGCGATACGGCGCGCCGCGCAGCGCGGCGAGCACGTCGGGCAGCGCGAGCAGATCGCTCTTGTGCACCTCGACGATGCGCAGGCCGCGCGCGGCGAATCGCCCTAACAAACCGCGCACGGCCGAGGACTTGCCCGTGCCGCGCTCGCCGTAGAGCAGCACGTGGTTCGAGGGCAGCCCCGCCACGAACTGCTCCGTGTTGCGCATCAGCTTCGCGAGCGCGCGCTCGATGCCGAGCAGGTCGTCGAGATCGTGCAGCGCGGGATCCGCGATCGGCACGAGCCGCCCGACTCGCCCCTCGCGCGCGCTCTCCCAGCGGAACGCGAGATGGCGCGCGAACGCGTCGGCGCTCGGCGGCTCCGCGACGCGCGGCGCGAGCCAGCGCTCTACGAGGGCGAGCACGCGCGCGAGGCGCTGCGAGACGTCGGGCGCGGAGTCGTCAGCGGGCATGGGCGCGCATTCTATGCGGGCGCCACGACTCGTCAGTACGGTGCGCGACACAAATCTGCGTCGCGTGGGAGTCGCGCGTGAACCGAGACGACATCGCCGCCGGCCTCTGCGCCGTCTGCCTCCACGCGCGCGTTCAGGAGAGCGCCCGCGGCAGCACGTTCTGGCGCTGCGCTCGCGCCGACGACGACGCGCGCTACCGCAAGTATCCGCCGCTTCCGGTGCGCGTCTGCGCCGGCCACGAGCGCGGCGAGCCGCAGCGCGCGAAGCGGAGTTAGGCTCGGCCCCGTTCTTCGAGGAGTCGCCCATGCGCCGTTGGTTCATTCTCTCCGCGATCGGCCGCGATCGCCCCGGCCTCGTCTCGGAGCTCGCGCGCCTCGTGCTCGACTCCGATGCGAACCTCGAGGACTCGCGCATGACGATCCTCGGCAGCGACTTCGCGGTGATCCTGCTCTGCTCGTCCGCCGCCGCGAACACCGCCGACTCGCTCGCGGTCGGCGCGAAGCGCCTCGAGCGCGAGCACGGCCTCACGATCTTGTTACGGCACCTCGAGCAGGGCCCGCGTTCGGGCGTACCGGCGCCCGGCACGCGCCTCTACCGCATCGAGGCCGCGGGCGAAGACAGAGCCGGCATCGTGGCCGCGATCTGCGGCGTGCTCGCCGAGCGCGGCGTGAACATCGTCGAGCTCGCGACGCGCACGAAGCCCGGCCCCGGCGGCGCGCCCAACTACGAGCTCGACCTCAAGGCCGAAGTGCCCGACGCCTGCGACGTGCGCGCGCTGCGCGAAGCGCTCGACAAGGAGGCGGACCGCTTGGTGCTCGATCTCGCGGTCATGCCGGCGTAGCGGCAAGCGAAGCGCGCAGCGAGGCGGAGTCTTCGCAGCCGCCGCCGCTCGCCAGCTACTTCACCAAGCTCTCGATCGCGCCCCACCTGTTGGGAAACGGGCGATCGATCACGCGGTGGAACACCTCGATGAAGCGGTACGTGAGACCCCACACGATGTGCCGCTCGGGGTGGCCGACGACGATGCCGGGGAACGACATGTCCGCCGTGCCGCGGAACGCTTTGTGGATGTGGCGGTCGGGCGCGGACAAGTAGGAGACGGGCACCCAGAAGGCTTCGGCGACTTCGGATTCTTGGAAGATGAGTGGCGTCTCGCCGTGGTGCTGAAACACGAACGCCGAGATGATCATGCCGCTCGATGCCGCGCCGGCGCGTCGACCTGTTAGGTCGTCGAGGCGGCCCAGCGGCTCGGCGTCGTGGAGCGAGAGGCCGACCTCTTCGAGCGTCTCGCGGCGCGCGGCCTGCTCGACGGTCTCGCCCGCGTCGAGGCGGCCGCCGGGAAACGCCATGTGACCGCTCCACGGGTCGTCGGGTTTTTGCGAGCGCTCGATGAACAGCACCTCGGTGCCGTGGTCGCGCTCGCGCAGCACCATCGACACCGCGGCGCGCGAGGATCCGTCGAGCAGCAGCGGCGAGTAGCCACTGAGCGCGCGCTTCACGGTGCGGATGTCGGCCATGCCGCGACTTTACCCCGCAGACATTGGAGTCGTTATGGGGCGGCAGGCGCTGCGCAGTCGAGCTGCGCCCACGAGATGCGCTCCTCGCCGGCGCGCGTTTGCGCGAGCGCGAACGCCTCGCCGTCGGGCGCGAGCGCGATGCCCGCGGGCGCGCCCCACGCCGCGAGCTCGCCGAGCGCGACCTCGCGCGTGTCGCCACGCGCTTCGCCGAGCACGACGCGCGTGCCTTCGGCGCTCGCCTCCGCGCGCGCGACGAGCGTGCCGTCTGCGGAGAACGCGACGTGCTCCGAGCCGAGCGTGCGCGAGTCGCCGGCGAAGTCGACGAGGCGCGTGTCTCCTGCGGTCGCGACGACGAAGCTGCGCGCATCGGGCGACCACGCGAGCGGGCGCGCGCTTCCGAAACCACCGCGCGCGAGGGTCGCGGGACTGCCCAGCGAGATGCTGCCGTGGCCGAAGCGGATCAGCGCGCGCTGCGTGCGGCCCGCGAGCGCCCAGCGCGACCACGCGAGGCCGAGGCCGCTCGGGTCGTAGAGCGCGTGCGTGTCGCGCGCGGCGTCCCAGGTGAGGCGCCGCGAGGGGTGCGGCGGCTGCGTCGGGTTCGTGGTGAGCACCATCAGCTCGCGGTCGAACGGGCGCAGCGCGCTCGCGAAGCGGTCCGTGTCGAACAGCACGGCGCGCGCGGTGGGATGCGGCGCGGGGCGGCGGTTGTTGCCGGGCTCGCTGCAGGTGAGGCACTCGACCTCGCGCGTACGCCACGCGAAGCGCTGCACCTGGCGGCGCCCGTCCGGCCCCGCGCCCTCGAACCACACGAAGCGCGCCTCGGCGTCGAGGCGCGGCGCGATGCCGGCGGCGATCGCTTCGGATGCGGCGACGCGCGGCTCGCACGCGATCCGCTCGCGCAGCGCGACGCGCGAGTCGAGGTCGAGCACCGCGTCGCGCAGCGTGTCGCTGTGCTCGATGCCGCGATCGGCGAAGTGCCACGCGAGCGCTGCGACGAGCGCGACCGCGCACAGCGCCGAGGCTCGCTTTGCGCCGCTCGTCATCGCCTCAGCGCTCGCGAGCTTCGGTGCACGTGTGTCCCCGGTGCGCGGTCTTGTGCACGTACGTCCCCAGTGCGCGCAGTTGTGCAGGTACGTCCCTGGTGCGCGGGCGCGCAGGCTAACGTGCCTCGCACATGTTCAAGCCCGCCCTGCCGCCGACTGCGCGCGCACTCCTCGATCTCGCGCGCGCGGATCGCGCCGCCGCCGCGAAGCAGCTGGCGGCGCTCGACCCCGACGCACTGCTGGCACTCGTGTGCGAGACGCCCGCCGCGCGCCGCGCAGAGCTGATCGCGCTGGCGCCGCTGCCCGAGGCGCTGATTCCGCGCCTGCCGCCCGCGGAGCTGGTCTTCACCGCGAAGGCGGTCGGCCTGCACGACGCGGGCTGGCTGCTCGAGCACGCGAGCGAGGAGCAGCTCGTCGCGTGCCTCGATCTCGACGGCTGGGCGCTCGAAGCGCCCGATCGCGAGAAGCTGCACGGCTGGCTCGCGGCGCTCGCTGACGCGGGTGAAGAGACGCTGCTGCGCGCCGCCCACGCGCTCGACGCGGAGCTGTTCGTGCTCGAGCTGCGCGACCGCGCGCGCGTCACGCTGAAGCCCGACGGCGATGACTCCTGGGAGCCTCCGGTCGGCGCGCACACGCTCGATGGCCAGTTCTATCTCGAGCCGCTGCGCGACGACGACGACTTCGCCGACCTCACCACGTTCCTGCGCGTGCTCTTCCAGAATGACTATTGGACGTACTACCGCCTCCTGCAGGGAGCGCAGCACGAGCTGGAATCCGACGCCGAGGAGTGGGCGCTGCGCTGGCGCGACGGGCGGCTGCAGGATCTCGGCTTTCCTCCCTTCGAGGATGCGAAGCGCATCTACGCGTTCATTCGTCCGGATCAGCTCGGCGCGCTCCCGAAGCCCGAGGACTATCAGGCCGTGGGCGAGTGGGCGCTGCCGGTGTGGATGCCGAATCTGCCCGTCTCGCGCGATCAGGAGCTCGCGCTGTTCCGCGCACTCGCCGCGCTTCCGGAAGACGAGCGCCGCCCACACGCGTTCGCGTTCATGGCGCTCGCGAACCGCGTCGCGATGGCCGACGAGCTGCCGCTGGGCGACGCCGAGACGCTGCCGGTCGCGCTCGAGAAGGCCGCGCGCCTCACCAGTCGCGGCCTCGAGCACATCGCCCTGACGAACGCCGTGTCACTTCCCGACGTGCTGCGCGCCGCCACGCTCGAGCGCCTGTTCCGCGTGGGGCATCAGCTGGACGTGCGCGACGGATTGCTCGCGCCGCCGAAGCCGCGCGAGATCGGGGATGAGGACGCTCAGTCGGGCGACGAGCAAGAGCCGAGCTGAGCGCCCAAATGCGAAGAGCCCGCGAGATCGCTCTCGCGGGCTCTTGTTAGGTCTCGGCGTGGACTAGAGGTCCTGCGCCTTCAGCGTCTTGCGCTTGTTGCCGACCGCGCGGGCTTCGGCCTGCGCGATGAGCTTGCGGACTGCGGCGTCGAGGGCGCCGTAGAACTCACCGCCCACGTTGCACGTCTTGGTCGCGGCCTTCGTGCGCGACTTCGAAATGATGAGCTCGCCGCTCGCCGCCTTCTTCTTCGCTGCCATGGAACGAATCCTCCCACCACCGAGCTGCCTGCGGCTCGCCGCAAACTTCGTCGCTCGGCCATCGAACCCGGCGCCCCACTGCCGTCCCTCCGACGGAGTCAGGCGCGCCGCGGCGCGGATGTTTGAAGGTCCGCGCCGAAGAGTCAAGCGCGAAATGCGTCAAATCAGGCTCTGGCGCGCGAATTCGAGGGTTTCGCGCAGGCCAGTGAACAGCGCGCTCGGCTGGCGCAAGCGAAGCGCGCCGCGAGGCGGAGTCCTCGGAGCCGAGCGAAGATCGAACAGTGGCCTCGTTGGTTTGGACGACCCGCGAGGCGCGCATTCTCTCACCGGTGCGAGACGCCCCCATGATCGACCTGCGCAGCGACACCGTGACGAAGCCGACGCCCGCGATGCGCGAGGCGATGGCGAAGGCGCCCGTCGGCGACGACGTGTACGGCGAGGACCCGAGCGTGAACGCGCTGCAAGAGCGCGTGGCCGCGCTGCTCGGCAAAGAAGCGGCGGTGTTCTTCCCGTCTGGCACGATGGCGAACCAGGCTTCGCTGCGCGTGCACACGCGCGCGGGCGACGTGGTGCTCGCGAGTGAGGGCGCGCACATCCTGAAGTACGAGGGCGGCGCGGCGGCCGCGCTGTCGGGGCTGCAGATCGCGACGCTCGGCGCGAACGGCGTGTTCGATGGCGACGCAGTGCGCGCGGCAATGCCTCCGAGCGATCCGCACTTCGCACCGGTCGCGCTCGTCGCGATCGAGAACACGCACAACGTCGCGGGCGGCGCGATCTTCCCCGACGACGCACTTGCGAGCGTCGTCTCCGCGGCGCGCGATGCCGGCGTCGCGCTGCACCTCGATGGCGCGCGGCTGTGGAACGCAGCGGTCGCGACGAATCGCACGCCTGCGCAGCTCGCGGCGCCGTTCGACACGGTGTCGGTGTGTCTCTCGAAGGGGCTCGGCGCACCGGTCGGCTCGCTCGTCGCGACTTCGCACGCGCTCGCGCAGAAGCTGCGCCGCGCGCGCAAGCAGCTCGGCGGCGGCATGCGGCAAGCGGGTGTGCTCGCGGCGGCCGGGATGTACGCGCTCGAGCACCACGTCGAGCGCTTGCGCGACGACCACGCGAACGCGCGCAATCTCGCGAGCGGACTCGCGGCGCTCGGGCTCGAGACGAACACGCCCGCCACCAACATCGTGCTGTTCCGCACGCAGCGCAGCGCGAGCTTCCAAGCCGAGGCGCGCGCCCGCGGCGTCCTCGTCGGCGTTCGCGACGCGCAGTGGATGCGCGCCGTGACGCACCTCGACGTGAGCGCGGGCGACATCGACGACGCGCTCGCGCGCCTGCGCGGGCTCACGTAGCCCGCGCGCAAGCCGGCCTGCCTGACGCACCGCGAGGCGCGGCTGATAGCTTCGCGCGCGAACCCGCAAGCGAAGCGCGCAGCGAGCCGTAGGCGAGCGAAGTAATCCCGGGAGGGATCGGGTGCTGACCCTCGCGTTCATTGCACGTGCCAGCGCGAGTCCGCGCGTCGTGTCGCGCGTGCTCACGGACTCCGCGCTCGTTGCGGATTGGTTGCCTGGCTTCGAGGCATGGCGCGAGGAGCCGCCCGCGCTGCTCTCCCCTAATAACACGCTGCGCTTTCGCGCGAAGCGTCACGGCGTCCCGGTGCAGGCCGAGCTGCACGTGCTCGGCGTGACTCCGAGGCGCCTGCGAGCGCAGATGCGCCTCGGGCTGCTCGACTTCACCGCGACCTTCTCGATCTCGCCAGCGGTCGACGACGCGCATGCGACGCGCCTCGGCCTCGCGATCACGGTCGAGAGCGAGCTGCCGGTCGTGGGCGGCAGCCTCGACCGCTTCTCGGTGCGGGAGCAGGCTTCGCAGCTCGCGGAGTCGATGCTCGCCGCGCTGTCGGCCGCCGCGGAAAAGCTGCGAGACGGCCCGGCCTGATCGCAGCGTTCCGCCGCTACTGCGCCAGCGCAGCCCTTCGCTCCCCAACGCGGGTCGCCTGCTCGAACGCGTGCGCGAGCTGCAGCACCGCGAAGTCGCGCCCGCGCGCGGCGGCGATCTGCACGCCGATCGGCAGCCCCTCAGGCGTAAAGCCCGCGGGCACCGAGATCGCGGGACCGTGCGTCGCAGTGATCCAGCACGCGCTGCGCATCCAAGCGAGGTAGCTCTCCATCGGCGCGCCCTCGATCGACTTCGGCCAATCGAGCTCCGCGTCGAAGGGCGGCAGCTGGTTCACGGCGCACACGAGAAACTCGTAGCGCGTGAAGAACGCGCTCACGCGAGCGAGCAGCTGCGCGTGCTGCGCAAACGCGCGCGCGACATCGGCGCCCGAGAGCCGCTGCCCCGCCTCGATCTCCTCGATGGCCGCGGGCTTGAGCTGCGCGCGGTGGGGCTCGAGCAGCGGACCGAGCTGCGCGGCGATCGACCAGGCGCGAATCGTGCGGAAGCACTCGTCGGCGCCGGTGAAGTCCGGGTGCGCCTGCTCGACGACGCAGCCGAGCGTCTCGAAGCTGGCGCGCTGCGACTCGAGCACGTCGCGCACGCGGCGGTCGAGCGGAAGCGAGCCGAGATCGGGCGACCACGCGACGCGTACGCCGCGGAAGTCGCGGGCGAGCGGCGCAGCGAAACGCGTAGCGTCGGAATCGCGGCAGCCGGGATCGCGCACATCGGGGCCCGCCATCACGCTGAGCAGCCACGCGACGTCGTCGACCGAGCGCGCCATCGGCCCGTTCACGACCCAGCTCGCAGTCGGCATCAGCGCCGGTGCGTTCGGCACGAGCCCGACGCTCGGCCGCAGCGCGACCACGTTGTTCCAGTTCGCGGGATTGCGCAGCGAGCCGCCGTAATCACTCCCGTCGGCGATCGCGAGCATGCCGCTGGCGAGCGCCGCGCCCGCGCCGCCGCTCGAGCCGCCCGCGCTCTTCGTGAGGTCGTACGGGTTGCGCGTCGTGCCGTACACCGAGTTGTACGTGTGCGAGCCGAGCCCGAACTCGGGCACGTTCGTCTTGCCGATGACGAGCGCGCCCGCGCGGCGGATGCGCGAGGCGAGCACCGAGTCTTCGGCGGGCATCGAGTGGGCGAAGAGCGGCGAGCCCAGCGTGCACGGGAAGCCTGCGACTTGCTGCATGTCCTTGATCGCGATGGGCAGCCCGTGCAGCGCGCCCACGTCTTCGCCGCGCGCGAGCTTCGCGTCGGCCGCATCGGCGAGGGCGAGACACGCGTCGTCGGGGAGCTTCGCGACGATCGCGTTGACACGCGGATTCAGGCGCGCGATCTGCGCGAGCGTCGCCCGCATCAGCTCGCGTGCGGACAGCTCCCGCGCGCGAAGCCGGCGCGCCAGCTCGCGCGCGGGCGTGAAGCAGAGCGCCGATCCGGCGGAGGCGCGGCCCGCTTCGGGTTCGGAGCGGCGGTCGGGGGCCGAGGCCACGGATTGTCCCCCGCTCGCTGCCGTTGGCTGGGCGAAGCGGCGCTTGCTCAGCGCCGCTTGCCTCGCTTCGCGCTCGGCGCCTTCTTGCGCGCGGGCTTCGCCTTCTTGGCGCGCGCGGCTGCGCGCTTACGGCGCGTCGGCGCCGCCTTGCGCGCGCGCGGCGTGGTCACGTCGACCGGCTCGAAGCCCGCGAACATCTCGCCGGCTTCGGCGAGCTGCCCGAACGTGGGGTAGTCCGCGCACTCGCCGAAGCGCGTCCAGATCGCCTGCACCGCCGGATCGCGGTGCGCGCGCTCGATCGCTTCGTTCGAGGCCCACTCGAACACCTCGATGATCGTGCCGTCCTTGCGCGAGCGCGCGACGATCGGCGTGCGCGCCGTGACGAGTCCGAGCTCGCGCAGCGCGGGCACGTGCCCCTTCACGATCGCGAGCAAGTCGGCTTCGCGGCCGAGCTTCGGGCGATAGAGCGCGAACACGATCTCGGGCATCACAGCACCGCCTTCGCGAGCACCTCGAGCGCCTCGACTTGGCCCGCGCCGGCGATCAGGTCCGTCACGCCGGACTTCTTCCAGACCGCGAGCCGCTCGGTCACGCGTTCCTTCGGGCCCACCAGCGCGATCTCGTCGACGAGCTCGTCGGGCACCGCGGCCATCGCCTCCATCTTCTTCCCGTCGAGATAGAGGTCTTGAATCTTCACCGCGGCCTCCTCGTAGCCGAGCCGCTTCGCGTAGTCGTTGTAGAAGTTCTTGCCGCGCGCACCCATGCCGCCGATGTAGAGCGCGAGGAAGCCCTTCACGGGCATGCGGCAGCGCGCGAGGTCGTCGCCGATCACGACGGTCACGAACGGCGCGATGCGGAAGCTCGCGAGGTTGTTACGGCCGCCGCTCTTCGCGAAGCCCTTCTCGAGCGGAGGCTTCAGCAGGTCCATGCGCTCGGGACTCATCCAGACGGGGATCAATCCGTCGCCGACTTCGGCGCTGCACTCGATGCCCGCAGGCCCGATCGAGGCGGTGAAGATCGGCATGTCCTTGCGGCCGTGCAGGATGCTCTTCAGCGGCTTGCCGAGCCCCGTCGTGCCGGGGCCGACGTTCGGGATCTGGTAGTGCTCGCCCGAGAACGTCACCGCCTTCTCGCGCGCGAGGATCTGGCGGACGATCGCGACGTACTCGCGCGTGCGCGTGAGCGGCTTGCCGTAGGGCACGCCGTGCCAGCCCTCGACGACCTGCGGTCCCGAGGGCCCGAGGCCGAGGATGAAGCGGCCCCCGCTGAGCGCGTCGAGCGTCATCGCGGTCATCGCCGTCATCGCGGGAGTGCGGCCGGGCATCTGCATGATCGCGGTGCCGAGCTTGATCTTGCTCGTCAGGGCCGCGACGTACGCGAGCGGCGTGATCGCGTCCGAGCCGTACGCCTCCGCGCTCCACAGCGAGTCGAAGCCGAGCGCCTCCGCGCGCTTCACCTTCTCCATGTCGATCGACGCTTCCGCGCCCGAGTAGCCGAGGTTCAGGCCGAGACGCATGTCGTGCTCCTTCGTGGAAGACGCGCAGCGTACTCCGACGCCCGCCGACTTGCGCCGCAGATTGGGCCGTTGCCCACTCGACGCTCGCTACGCCGCAGTCTCAGCGTCGGCATCCAAGGGCTTGGCCACCAACGGCAACTCGATGCTGAACACGGTGCCGCCCTCCGGCGGGCACTCGACGCTGAGCCTTCCACCGTGACGCTCCACGATGCCGTGCGAGATCGAGAGGCCGAGGCCGGTGCCCTGGCCGGCGGGCTTGGTCGTGAAGAACGGCTCGAAGATGCGCGCGCGGATGGCAGGGGGAATGCCGGGGCCGTCGTCGGCGATCGAGATGCGCACGCCGTCCGCGCTGGGCTCGCTCGAGACGCGCACGGTGCCGCGGCCTTCGAGCGCATCGCAGGCGTTCATCACGAGGTTCATGAACACCTGATTCAGCTGAGCGGGGTAGCAGCGCACGAGCGGCAGCTTCTCGAACGCGCGCTCCACCTGGACGCCGTCCTTGAAGCGCGGCTCCATCAGGCCGAGCGTGCGCGTGAGCTCGGCGTTCAAGTCTGCGTCGGTGAGCTCGGCTTGGTCCATGCGCGAGAAGCTGCGCAGGTCCATCACGATGTTCTTCACGCGCTCCGTGCCTTCGCGGCTGCGCGAGAGCAGCTTGCGAATCGCCTCGCGCGGCTTCTCCACGTCGCCGCCGCTCTCCTGCGCCTCGACGAGCTTCTCCACGTAGCCGGGCAGCAGCTGGAGGTTCGCGTGCACGAAGCCGATCGGGTTGTTCAGCTCGTGTGCAACGCCCGCCACGAGCTGCCCGAGCGAGCGCATCTTCTCGCTCTGCAGCAGCTGCGTCTGCGTTTGCTCGAGCTCGCGCGTGCGCTCGTCGACGCGCGCCTCGAGCGTCTCGTTCAGCTTCGCGATCTCGTCGAACGCCTGCGCGTTCTCGATCGCAATGGCGCTCTGGTTCGCGAGCGTGCGCAACAGCTGGCGGTCCTCGGGTCCGAGCTTCTCGCCCGAGAGGCGCTCGCCGATCGCGATCACCCCTAACAAGTCGACGCCGAACAGGATCGGCACGAGCAGCTGCACGCCGAGCGCGTCGTACACCTCGCCGCAGCGCGAGCGCGTCTCTGGATCCGCGGCGTTCTCGAAGTCGGCGGCAGAAAGCTCCTGGCGCCGCATCCAGAGATGGCGCGCGACGGGGTGGCTCGCTTCGAGCGAGAACGCGTGCGCCCCGGCGCCCCACTCGCCGCGCCACGCGCTCGGCTTCAGCACGCGCGTCTCCTCGTCGAGCAGCAGCACGAGCGAGCGCGAGACCGGAATCGTGTCCTGAATCGCGAGCAGGAGGCGCTCGCTGATCTCGCCGAGCGAGAGCATCGAGACCATCGCCTCGGAGATCTCGCGCAGCGCGTCGCGGTGGCCGGCGCGGTCGCGGTCGAATATGCGGTCGACGAGCGCCTGCAGGCGGTTGCGCAGCGGATTGAAGGCGAGGATCGCGAGGAACAGGAACACGATCGAGAAGAGCGGCGACTCGGCGTTGACGTTGAATCTGCGAAACGCGGCGTCGGCGAAGGTGATCGTGCCTGCGAACAGACCCGTGATCGCGAGCGTGGCCGCGCCGTACGCGCCCGAGGAGCGCGCGAAGTTGCGCACGTCGAAGAGTCGCCCGCGCACGAGTCCGTAGCCGACCGCGAGCGGAAACACGCCGAACCAGATCAGCGCCGCGGAGACCGGCAGCGAGACCGGCGCCCACAACAACAGCGCGAACAGCAGCGACATCGGCGCGAAGCTGAGCAGCGCGCCGGCGAGCACGATGTCGGCGGCCGCGGTCTCGCCGCTGCCGCGGATCCGCCAACGCTCGGCGATCAGGATTCCGATCGAGAGGAACGCGGCGGCGAACGCGAAGTCGAGGCCCGCGGACATCGCGATGCCGGGCGGGAGCAGACCCGCGCGCTCGATCGGCAGCGTCGCGATGCAGGCGAGCGCAATCGCGTACGGAAGCGCGCGCAGCCAGGCGCGGCCGCGCATCCAGAGCGGTTCGGTCGGGAAGCGCGTGAAGAGGTGCAGCATCGTCGCGCCGAGCAGCGGCTGCGTGATCGCCATGCGCTCGTAGCCGAACGGCGCGTCGAAGGTGTGCACCGCGCTGAACAGCGTCGTCGCCATGCACGACGAGAACAGCAGGAACGACCAGGCTTCGGTTCTGCCCGAGCGCAGCCGCCACACGAACGCGCCCACGAACAAGTACACCGCACCCGCCGCTACGAGTGCGGCGAAGATCGGCACGAGCAGAAGCGCGTAGCCGCTCTCGGTGTGCCGCGGAAGCAGGGAGACCTCGGAGACGAGCCCGCCGCGCTGCTCCAAGCGGTAGACGACGGGCTTGCCGGCCTCGAGCCGCTCCCAGCCGCGCTCGCGATACCACTGCTGCACCGGCACGCCGTCGACCGCGAGCACGCGCTGCCCGCGCTCGACGCCCGCTTCGACGCACGCCTCGTCGGCGGTGCTCACGATCACGAGGCCGCCGAGCGAGCTGGTGAAGATCGGCGCCTCGACGCGGGGCGGCAGCGTGACCTGCCCGTAGATCACGAGCACCAGCGAAAGCACGGCCCACGCGACTGCGGCGAGGCCCGTCACGCGCTGGAAGCTCGTCGCGCGGTGCTTCATGCCGCGCCCGCCTCGATTTCCGCAGGCGGAGCGAGCGGCAAACGAATCGTGAACTTCGCGCCGTGTCCGGGCTCGGACTCGACGCTCATCGTGCCGCCGTGGCGCTCGACGATGCCGTGCGAGATCGAGAGGCCGAGGCCGGTACCCTTGCCGACGGGCTTGGTCGTGAAGAACGGCTCTAACACGCGGCTCGACACTTCGGGGCTCATGCCCGGGCCGTCGTCCGCGAACTCGAGCACCACGCCGTCCTCTGCCGGCCGCGTGCGGACCGTGATCTTCCCGCGCTCGCCGAGCGCGTCGCACGCGTTCATCAGCAGGTTCATGAACACCTGATTCAGCTGGCCGGCATAACAACGCACGTCCGGCAGATCGCCGAGATCGCGCTCCACCGCGATGCGGTTCTTCGTGCGCGGCTCGATCAGCGTCAGCGTTCGCTCGATCGCCTCGTTCAGCGAAACCTGCGTGAGCTCGGCCTGATCGGTGCGCGAGAACGTGCGCAGATCCTGCACGATCTGCTTCACGCGCCCCGCGCCCTCTTGGCTGCGCACGAGCAGCTTGTCGATCGCGTCGCGCGCCCGTACCCGCCGCCCGGAATCGACGTCGGCGCGCATCAAGCGCTCCACGTTCTCCTCGAGCAGCTGGAGGTTCGCGTGCACGAAGCCGATCGGGTTGTTGAGCTCGTGCGCGACGCCCGCGACGAGCTGGCCGAGCGAGCGCATCTTCTCGCTCTGCACGAGCTGCGCCTGCGTGTCGCGCAGCTCGCGCGTGCGCTCCTCGACGCGCGCTTCGAGCGTCTTGTTGAGCTGCGCGATCTCGTCGAAGGCCTTCGCGTTCTCGATCGCGATCGCGCTCTGGTTCGCGAGCGTCCGCAACAGCTGACGCTCGTCGGGCCCGAGGCGCTCGCCCGTGAGCTTGCGGCCCACCGCGATGATGCCGAGCAGATCGACGCCGAACAGAATCGGGACGAGCAGCTCGACGTCGAGCGTGTCGAAGGCGTCTTGGCATGCCGAGCGCGTCTCCGCGTCGGCCTCGTCGTCGAAGTCGCCGCGCGCGAGCTCTTGGCGCTGCATCCAGAGCTGGCGACAGACCGGGTGGTCCGGCTCCAGCTCGAGCGCGAGCGCGTCCTCGTCCCAGTCGCCGCGCGACGCCGCCGCGCGCAGCGTCGCGCCGCCGCCGTCGTGCAGCATCACGAGCGCGCGCTCGACGCCCATCGTGTCCGTCACCGCGATCAGGATGCGCTCGACGATCTCCTTCGCGGACAGCATCGAGACCATCGCTTCCGAGATCTCGCGCACCGCGCGGCGATATGCGCGGCGCTCGCGATCGAACACGTCGTCGACCAGGCGCTGCACGCGCCGCAGCATCGGGTTGAACGCGAGAATCGCGATCGGGAGGAACACGACGCTCGCGATCGGCGTGCGCGCGTCGACGTCGAACCGGCGCAGCGCGCCCGCGGCGAGCGTGATGAGCGCGGCGAAGAGGCCGGTGATCGCGAGCGTGGCGGCGCCGTAGGCCGCGCTCGAGCGCGCGACGACGCGCAGATCGAACAGATCGCGCCGCACGATTCCGTAGCCGACGGCGGCGGGGAACAAGAAGAAGATCAGCATCGAGAGCGTCCACGTGAACGGCGTACCGACCGTGACGTGGACGCCGAGCGCGATCACGATCGGTAGGAACGAGAGCGTTCCGCCCACGAGCATCACATCGGCGCGCTCGGCGGCCTTCACACTCGGGCACCGCAGCCGCTCCGTCACCGCGATGCCGAGGCAAACGAGTGCCATGCCGGCGGCGAACGCGGTGGAGACCGCGTCGAGACCGTCGTGCGTGAAGGTGAGCCACGGCCGTAACAAGTGGAGCGTGCTGAGCGCCAGCGCCGCGTAGTAGACGCCGGCGCGAATCTGCGGGTACCGCACGATCCAGGCGGGCTCGATCGGATACGTCGTAAAGAGATGGAACGCCGTGGCGCCGACCCACGGAATCGTCACGCCGATGAAGATCCACACCGGACCGAACGCGGGCCCGACGAGCGTCAGCAGCGCCGACGACATCGCGCAGAACAGCAAGAACACCCACGACTCGCGGCGGTCGGGCTTGAGCAACCACACCGCGAGCCCGATCACGGCGTAGACGAGGCCGACGATCGGGATCGCGATCATCGCGAGGCGATCGAGCGGGCAGGACGCCTCCTCCTCCGGTACCGCGTGCAGCGTCACCTCGATCACGCGCCCGTCGCGCTTCTGTAAGCGTACGAGCGCCTCGCCGCCGACCTCGAGGGCGGGCATCCCGAGCCGCATCCAGTCGCCGACCGGGTGGCCGTCGATCGTCAGCAACCGGTCGCGCGACTCGATCCCGAGCTTGCGCGCCTCGGGCCCGAGCTCGTTGATGACGTGCACGCCCGCGGCGGTCGAGAACGAGAACGGCAGGAACGGCCGCTCGCGCGCGGCGAGCTTCGCCTGTAGGCCGGCGACGAACGACGCGAGCGCCCACAGAATTGCGAGCGCCGCGGTCAGACGCCGAAAGCGAGTTCTCGCTCCCGGGCTCATCGCTCCCTCCGGCACGCGCGCCGGGGCAGCTTAGGCAGCTGCGCTCGTTCGAGTCAAAGCGAAGAAGCGACCCGCGCGGGCGTTACTGCTGCTCTGCGTGTTGACGAGCCTCGGCTCGGAGGCGGGAGAGCTCGAGCGCGATGTCGGTTTGCCGCTCGTAGTTGAGGCCGCGCCCATTCATCGGCTGGAGGTCGCCGGGGCCGGTCGCTTGGGCGAGCTGGCGCATCACGTCTCGCTGCCTCGCCTCTTGCGCCGCCACCACCTTCGCATCCGGGACTTCGCAACCGGGCGCGGGCGCGCCAGCCGCTGCGGGTGGCGGCGGTGTGCCAAGGCCGATCAGCTCGCGCGAGGAAGGTGCCAGGTCGCGAGGCTCGCCCGCGCTCACCTCAATGCCGGGCCAAGCGAGCGCCAGCAGTAGTGCGAAGCCGAGCGCGAACAGCGCGCGATCAACCGAAATCGCGATGGACGAGTGCATTGGCAACACCTCCACGGGCGTCGCTCCTGCTTCGGACCACACCGCGAATTCCTTGAGCCCCCGCGATCACAAACGCACCCAAGCTGCGCACGAGACGCTCGCTGCCTGCAACCGCCAGACTAGGCGCGCCGAGGACGTGCATTGACGCGCAGCGCACACGCCAGAACGCCCTCGAAGTCGAACGCTCCTACCCAGCAGGTCGGCCGAGACCGCAAGCGAAGCGCGCAGCAAAGGCGGAGTCTTCGGAGCGCTTTGCGAAGTCAACAGGGAACGCATAGGCCGTCGCGTGAACGCAGGAAGTCGGAAGGAGGCTAGATGCCGGACCCGTCTTGCTCCGACGGACTATGCATCCCGCACTCCTTCGTCTCCGCCTGCTCCCACCACCAGCGCCCCGCGCGCGCGTCCTCGCCCGGCTTCACCGCGCGTGTGCACGGCATGCAGCCGACCGTCGGGAAGCCCTCGGCGTGGAGGCGATTCACCGGCACGCCGTTCTTGCGCACGTAGTCCCACACCTGGGCGCCGCTCCAGTCGACGAGCGGGTTCACCTTCACGAGCCGCCCGCCCTGCTCGAGCTCGATCTTCGAGACACCCACGCGCGTGACGTTCTGTGTGCGGCGAAGGCCGGTGACGTGCGCGTCGAGCGTCGCGAGATAGCGGCGGTTCGGCTCGACCTTGCGAACGCGGCAGCACAGCTGGCGCTTCTCGAGCGACTCGTAGAAGAGGTTCATGCCGTGCTCGCGCACGAGCTTCTGCACCGCCTCAGCGTCGGGGTAGATCACCTCGACGTTCACGCCGTAGCGGTCGCGCACGCGATCGATCAGGTCGTAGGTCGACTGCGGCAGGCGGCCCGTATCGAGCGTGTAGACCCGCAGGCCCGGCTCGATGCGGTGCAGCATGTCGATCAGCACGAGGCCGTCGGGGTTGCCGAACGAGCACGAGACGGCCATGTGCGGATGGAAGTTCTCGACGGCCCAGCTGAGGATTTCCTCCGGGCCTGCCTCCGCCGCCCAGCTGGCCGTGGACGCGACCAACTCCGTGAAATCAGTGGCTTCTCGTGCGATCGCGGCAGTCATCGGGGGCTCTCGTCGTCCGGGCAGGCGCGAATTTGTAGCCGACCGATGCGGAATCCCGCCCGCCGGTTACGCGCGAATCGAACCGCGCAGGTGGCGGCCCGGACGCGCGGTCGGGCGAGCGAGCATCCGGCTACTTCGGGGGCCCCGGCATCTGCTTCACCCACTGCTGCATGTCGAAGTAGTCGCGCCACGCGGTGATCTGCCCGTCGCGCAGCTCGAACGTGCCCATCACCGGCAGCTCGAGCCACTTGCCCGCGATCTTGAAGCGGTCGGTGCGCTCGGTCAGCACCACACCGTGCGCGTTCTCGGCGATTTGGTGCAGCACCCACTCGGCCTCGCTCGCCATCGTGGAGAAACCGGAGATCGCCTTGCGAATCGCCTCGGCGCCCTTCACCGGGTCGACGGGGATGTTGTGGTAGACCGCGTCGGACGCGAAGTAGCTCATGATCTCGTCGACGTTGTTACGGCTCCACGCGGCGACGAAGTCGCGCACGCGCTGGGTGTTGGCGCTCATCGGATGCTCCCTGAGAAGTTGAGGCGCGCGAGGCTATCGCAACGAGATCGCCGCTAGCGTGAACTTCGTGGAGCTCGCACACACCTTCCACGTCGCCGGCGCGATCGCGACGCTGCTGCGCGGCGTCTACGCGCTGCTCACGCCGAACTTGTTCGCGCGCCGCAGCGGCCTCGCCGCGAGCGACGCGCTCGGCCGCAGCGAGCTCCGCGCGACGCACGGCGCGCTGCTCGCCGCGCTCGGTGGGTTCGCGGTGTTCGCGCAAGATCAGGTCGCGTTCGCGTTGCTCGGCGGCGCGTGGGTCGCGGCAGCCTGCGTGCGCGTGGGCGGAGCCGTGCTGACGAGCGACCTCGACGCGCGCGTATGGCGCGCCGCGCTGCGCGACGGCCTGTTCGGCGTGCTGCTCCTTTACCCGGGCTGACCCGATGAGCGAGTCCGCGCGCGACGCCGAGATCCTCGCGATGTTCCGAAAGCAGGCGGACGCCTGCGCCGCGATGGGCTCGGCAATCTACGCGGACCTGCTGGCGCGCTGCGGCGACGACTTCGCGGCGGGCGGCGGCGTCGCGCGCGCGCTCGCGGACTGGGTCGGCCACCCATTGCTCGACAACGTCGCGCTGCGCTTGTTAGGCGCCGCGCACTTCCTCGCCCTGCGCGGCGACGCGCCCGCGCTCGGGGCGTTCCTGCCGAGCTGCGGCGGCGCCTACGACGCCGCACGGGCGTGGCCGGCGCTACGCGACGTAATCGCGCAGCACGAAGCGCGCATCCGCGTGCATCTCACCGAGCAGATCCAAACCAACGAGGTGCGCCGCTGCTGCGCTCTGATCGGCGGCTTCGTGGAGATCGCGCGCAATTTCCCGTTTCCGATGCGCCTGCTCGAGATCGGCGCGAGCGCGGGCCTCAATCAATGCTTCGACCAGTTCCGCTACGAGCTCGGCGCGCAGCGCTTCGGGCACGCGGACGCGCCGCTCACCCTCGACTGCGAGTGGCGCGGCAAGCCGCTCGAAACGAGCGGCGCCTCGCTCCGAATCGCGAGCCGCAAAGGCTGCGACCTCTTCCCGATCGACCTGCGCGACCGCGACCGCCGCCTGCGCCTCGAGTCGTTCTTCTGGCCCGATCAGGTCGAACGGCTCGCGCGCCTCCGCGCTGCGATCGAGTGCGCCCTGCGCTCGGGCGTAAGGCTCGAGCAAGCGAGCGCCGGCGACTGGATCGCGCGCGAGGTCGCCACCCTGCCCGCGCGCACGACCAGCGTGCTCTTCCACAGCGTGATGTGGATGTACGTGCCTGAAGCCGAGCGCAAGCGCATCTACCTGCTGATGGAAGAAGCAGGCGCGCGCGCAACCGCCGAGTCCCCGCTCGCGTGGCTGCGCATGGAAGGCCCGAACTTCGAGTACTGCGAGATCCGCCTGCGCACGTGGCCGAGAGGCGAGGATCGATTGTTAGGGAAGTGCCACTACCACGGGGCGTGGGTGGAGTGGACTTGAGGAAACCACGCGCGCTCCTCGTCTTCGCCTGAGTCGTCGCATCGATGCCGTTGGGGGCAGCCGCCGAAGTCTCGGACGAGAGTCCGTCTTGGATCGAGCACTGGCTCCGCGCGCTCGCCGGCCCCGGTCTTGGCTTAGGGAAGCGGCCGCGCCTTCTCCGAGTGGCGCACTCGCGCAGCAAGTTCCGCGATCGTTTTCCCCAACGCCGGATGCACCTCGCCCCCCGCGATCTCCGCGAGCGGCTCCAGCACGAAGGCGCGCTCGTGCATGCGCGGGTGCGGCACCACTAGCTCCGGCGCGTCGATCACGAGACCTCCGAACAACAACAAGTCGAGATCCAGCGTGCGCGGCAGGTTGCGCTCGTCCCCGCGCGTGCGGCCGAGCTCGCGCTCGATCTCGTGCAAGCGCCCGAGCAGCGAGAGCGCGTCGAGCTCGGTGTCGAGCGCTGCGGCGGCGTTCAGGTACGCGGGCTGCGGTGGGCCGACGGGCGCGGTCTCCCAGTGGCGCGACGCCGTAACAACTCGTACGCCTGGCGTCGCGCGCAGCTGCTCGAGTGCGCGCGCGATGTTCGCTGCGCGGTCGCCGAGGTTCGCGCCGAGAGCGATGTAAGCGCGCGTCGTCACTTTGCCGCGAGGTCGCGGCAGAACGCGCGCACGGCGCTGTTCAGCGCGTGCGCCGCTTCCCACTGCAGGAAGTGGCCGGCGTCGCGCACGAGGAAGGGGCCGACGTGGTTCGGGAACACGACCGCCGCCATGCGATCGAACTCGGGATAGATCACGTGGTCCGAGGGGCCGTGCAGGATCAGCGTCTCGTGCGAGATCGTGCCGCGCAGCGCGGGCTCGCTGCGCGCGCTCGCGTGGAAGCTGCTCTCGTAGCCGCCAAAGCTCGCGCGCAGCTTCGCGGCGTCGGCGAAGGGCTCCGTCATGAAGTCCACCGCGGCTTGGTCGAATGAACCCGGGTGCGCCCAGAAGCGCGAGCCGTAGAAGGTCGCGATGTAGCGGCGCAGCTTGTCAGGCGTATCGAGCTCCGCCGCGAGCGCGTCGGCGTCGTTGCCTTGGCGCAGGAAGTAATCGCCCGCCTCGCGCGCGGGGCGCGTGCGCATCCCCGCCATCGCGTCCTTCACGAACGGGAGCGGCGAGTTGAACACGACGATGCGCAGCACGCGCTCGGGGAAGCGCAGCGCGAAGTCCTGCAGCACGGCGCCGCCGAGGTCGCCGCCCACGAGCACGACCTGCGCGACGCCGAGCTGATCGAGCAGCGCGGCGAGATCGCGCGAGTGCGACGGCACGTCGTGAAAGCCGTCCCGCGCGACATCGCTCGCGCCGAAGCCGCGCAGGTCGGGCGCGATCACGCGAAAGCCCGCGGCCGCGAGCGGCGCGATGTTGCGCCACCAGATGCGCATCGTCTCCGGCCAGCCGTGCACGAGCAGCAGCGCCGCGCCGCGTCCCTCGTCCACGTAGGCGAGCTTGAACCCGCGCGGCGAGGCGAACTGGAGGCGGTGGCGGTCGGGGCGGGTGTCGTCGCGGGTCATGGGTTCTCCGAAGGGCGGCGACGCTACGCCAGGGGAGTGCAAGAGCGTCCCGCGTGCGCGGCGATGTGCATGTACGTCCCAGGTGCGCGTCTTGGTGCACGTACGTCCCCAGTGCGCGCCCCCTCGAGTCCCTAAGCTGCGCGCCCTCATGCGTTCGCCCGCGACACTTCTGCCCGACGTGCGCACGGCCGTGCCGGGGCCGCGTTCGCGAGCGCTCGCGGCGCGGCTTGCGGCGGTGGAGAGCCGCAACGTCACGTGTCTCGTGCCGGAGCCGCCGATCTGCTGGGAGCGCGCGAGCGGCGCGAACGTGTGGGACGCGGACGGCAATCGCTTCGTCGATCTCGGCGGCGGCTTTGGCGTGGCGAACGCGGGGCATGCGCATCCGCGCGTGGTCGCAGCGGTGGCGGAGCAGAGCGCACGGCTGATGCACGCGATGGGCGACGTGCATCCGCCCGCGGTGAAGGTCGCGCTGCTCGAAGCGCTCGCGGCGCGCTTCCCCGGCGGCGGGCCGGTGCGCGCGGTGCTCGGCAGCTCGGGCTCGGACGCGGTGGAGACTGCGCTGAAGACCGCGCTCGTGGCGACGGGGAAGCCCGGCGTGATCGCGTTCGCGGGCGCGTACCACGGCCTCGCGTTTGGCGCGCTCGACGCGACGCATCGCCCGATGTTCCGCGCGCCGTTCGCCGCGCGCCTCCCGGTGCGCACCGGCTTCGCGCGCTTCGGCGATGCGCGCGACGTGCTGCGCGCCGCGCGCGAGCTCGGCGCCGAAGTCGGCGCGGTGCTCGTGGAGCCGATCCAAGGCCGCGGCGGCGAGCGCGTTCCTCCCGACGGTTTTCTCAGCGAGCTGCGCGCGATCTGCGAACGCGCAGGCTGGCTGCTGATCCTCGACGAGATCTACACGGGCTTCGGGCGCACCGGCCGCTGGTTCGCGTGCGAGCACGAGGGCGTGCAGCCCGACTTGTTATGCGTGGGCAAGGGCTTCGCGTCGGGCATGCCGATCTCGGCGTGCATTGGGCGCGCCGCGGTGATGGATGCGTGGCCCGCGTCGCACGGCGAGGCGCTGCACACGCAGACGTTCCTCGGTCACCCGCCGAGCTGCGCGGCGGCGCTCGCGTCGATGGCGGTGCTCGAAGACGAGAAGCTCGTGGAGCGCGCGGCCGAAGGCGGCGCCGCGGCGCTTGCGTTCCTGCGCGCACGCACGCGCGGGCTCGCGCGCGTGAGCGAGGTGCGCGGGCGCGGCCTCATGCTCGGCATCGAGTGCGACACGCCCGAAACCGCGCAGCGCGCCTGCGCGGCGGCGCTCGCGCGCGGCGTGATCCTGCTGCCGAGCGGCGACGACGGCCGCGTGCTCTCCGTAACACCTCCGCTCTGCATCGGGCGCGAGGCGCTCGAGCACGCGCTCGGCATCCTCGTCGCGGAGCTCGCGTGATGGAGCGCCGCGAGATCGAGCGCGAGCTGCTGCATTGGATGCGCAGCGAGCCGGATCGCCACGACCCCGAGCGCTTCGAGCGCCTCGCGCTCGCGCTCTACGCGCATCAGTTCGAGCACTGCGTGCCGTACGGGAAGTTCGCCGCGGGCCGCGGCGCGCGGCCGACGCAGGTTTCGACTTGGCGCGAGATTCCGTGCGTGCCCACGGGCGCGTTCAAGGAAATGCCGCTGCGCTCCTTCGCGCCGCTCGCGACGAAGCACGTGTTCCGCACCAGCGGCACCAGCACCGAGAAGCGCGGCGCGCTCTACCTCGACACGCTCGAGCTGTACGAGGCGTCTCTGCTGCCAAGCTTCGAGACGGGCGTGCTCCCCGAGTTGTTGGGGACGCGCGGGCGCATGCCGATCCTCGTGCTGGCGCCGAGCCCGGCGGAGGCGGAGGACTCTTCGCTCTCGCACATGTTCGGGATCGTGCTGCGCGAGCGCGGCGCCGACGGAAGCGACTACTTCGTGCGCCGCGGCCGGCTCGAAGTCGCTTCGCTCGCACTCGCACTCGAAGCGGCCGTCGCGAAGGGCGCGCCGATCGCGCTGTGCGGCACGGCGTTCGCGTTCGTGCATCTGCTCGAGGCGATGGAGCAAGCGGGCCGGCGCATCGCGCTGCCGCTCGGCACGCGCATCATGGAGACGGGCGGCTTCAAGGGCCGCGCGCGCGAGCTCGGGCGCGACGAGCTCTACGCGCAGCTGCAGCAGCGGCTCGGCGTGGCGCCTGCGCAGATTGTGAACCAGTACGGCATGACCGAGCTCGGCAGTCAGTTCTACGACAGCGTGCTCGTGCAGCCGTCCGCCGCGCGCCACAAGCTCGCGCCGCCGTGGACGCGCGTACGCGTCGTCGACCCGAACACGGGCTGGGACGTGCCCGCGGGCGAAGCCGGCCTCGTCCAGATCGTCGACCTCGCCAACACCGGCAGCGTGCTCGCGGTACAGACCGCGGACCTCGGACGCGAGCTGCCGGGTGGCTTCGAGGTGTTAGGCCGCTCCGCCGGCGCCGAGGCGCGCGGCTGCTCGATCGCCGCGGACGAGATGCTCGGTGCCGGCTAGCGCGAGCGAAGTGCGCGCGGCATCGGCGCGCTTGCGTGCAGCGGGCGCCGCGCTGCGCGCGCGACCTCGCGCCGAGATCGTGCGCGTGCTCGGCACGTTGCTCGAGCGGCTGCGCGACCCCGCGAGCGCGATCCGCGCGCGACTCGCGGCGGAGCTTCCCGCCGCGACGGGCTTCCATCCCGCGACGCTCGCGGCCGGGCTCGATTTGGGCTTCGAGCCCTGGACGGCGGAGGCGCTCGCGGCGCTCGTCGCGCGCGAGCTTGGAGGCGACCCGAGCCGCATCGCCTCCGGGTTCCCGCTGACCGCAGTCGTGCTCGGCGGCGCGATCCCGATGCCCAGCGTGCTGCAGGGAATCGCGCCCCTCGCGCTCGGGTCGCCGGTGCTGGTGCGTACGGGCGCACACGACCCCGTCACCGCGCGCGCCGTCGCGCACGAGCTCGCGCGCCTCGACCCTGAGCTCGGCGCTTGCGTCGAGGTCGTGTCGTTCCCGCACGGCGACGCGGAGGCGATGGCCGCGCTGTGCGAGGCCGAGTGCGTGGTGGCGACCGGCAGTGACGCAGCGGTTGCCTCGATCCGCGCGCGCACGCAGCCGTGGCAGCGCTTCGTCGGTTACGGACATCGCTTCTCGGTCGCCGCGATCGGGCGGGAGGGCGATCTCGTGGAGGCGTGCGGCGCGGTCGCCGTCGACACCGCGCTGTGGGACCAGCTCGGCTGCCTCTCGCCGATCGCGCTGTTCGCGGTGGGTTGGCCCTGGGACGAGCGCGCCGCGCTGCTGGGCGAGTTGGCGCGCGCGTTCGCAAACCGAGCGGCGGCCTGGCCCCTTGGACGGCTCACCCCTGAGGACGCCGCGCGGCGCGCGAACGAGATCGCCACGTTCGAGCTGCGCGCGGCGAGCAGTGGCGAGGCCGAGCTGCGACGCGATGCCGGGAACGCGTGGGCGCTGCTCGCGGAGCGCGAGTCGGTCTTTCGCGGCTCGCCGCTCGGCCGGGCGCTGCGCGTCCTCTTCATCCCGGACCTGAGTGCGCTCGAGGCAACCCTCGCGCCGGTCGCGCGCCATCTCGCGTCTGCGGGCGTCGCGGGATTCACCCGTACCGCGGCGGCTGAAGTCGGGCAGCGGCTCGCTGCCCTCGGTGCCTCCCGCATCTGCCCCGCGGGATCGATGCAGGCACCCCCCATCTCCTGGTGTCACGACGGGCAGGGCGTGCTGGCAACGCTGGCGAGGCTCGGCTCGGTCGAGATCTGACCTTGGCCGCCGATCCCCGCCGGCCCCAAAGTTCCGCGGGCGAATCCGGACCGAGCGAGTCCGAGATTTACAGCACCAATTCGGTCCGATACGGTCGACTGCTTCGCGGCGGGAGTCACCCATGCTTCGCATCAGCAAGCTCACGGACTACGGGATCGTGCTGCTCGCGCGCATCGCCGCAGAACCCGAAGGCGCGCAGCTCTCGGCGAGAGAGCTGTCGGAGTCGACTCGCCTGCCGCTGCCGGCCGTGAGCAAGATGGCGAAGCAGTTGGCGGCCGCGGGCCTGCTCGAGTCGCTGCGCGGCGCCAAGGGCGGCTACCGGCTCGTGCGAACGCCGGGCTCGATCAGCGTGGCCGAGATCGTGCACGCGCTCGAGGGGCCGATCGCGCTGATGGACTGCACCGCGGGCCCCGGGCACTGCGAGCAGGAAGCGCGCTGCACCGTCTCCGAGCCGTGGCACCGCATCAACCGCACCGTGCGCGACGCCCTCTCGCGCGTGTCACTCGCCGATCTCGCGCGCCCGCGCGGCGGCTCGCCGCTGCTCGCGATCGAACCCGCCCCCACCACTAACAACTGAGCCCGCCATGTCCGAGAACGCAGAGCTCCGCGACCTCGCCGCCAAAGAGTACGAGTACGGCTTCGTCACCGAGATCGAGATGGAGCGCATCCCGAAGGGGCTCTCCGAAGACGTGGTGCGCCTCATCTCGGCGAAGAAGGAAGAGCCGGCGTGGCTGCTCGAGTGGCGGCTCAAGGCGTATCGCCGCTTCGTAGAGATGCTCGCGGCCGGGCATCACCCGAAGTGGGCGCAGGTGACGTACCCCGAGATCGACTACCAGGACATGTACTACTACGCCGCGCCCAAGAAGCAGGCGAAGTACGAGAAGATCGAAGACGTCGACCCCGAGTTGTTACGGACGTACGAGAAGCTCGGGATTCCGCTCGCGGAGCAGAAGCGGCTCGCGGGTGTCGCGGTCGACGCGGTGTTCGACTCGGTCTCGGTCGCCACCACCTACAAGGCCGAGCTCGAGAAGCACGGCATCATCTTCGGCTCGTTCTCGGACGCGGTGAAGAAGCACCCCGAGCTCGTGCAGCGTTACCTCGGCTCCGTCGTCCCCTACGGCGACAACTTCTTCGCCGCGCTCAACAGCGCCGTGTTCAGCGACGGCTCGTTCGCCTACATCCCGAAGGGCGTGCGCTGCCCGATGGAGCTGTCGACGTACTTCCGCATCAACGCGCAAGAAACAGGGCAGTTCGAGCGCACGCTGATCGTCGCCGAGGAAGGCGCCTACGTGTCGTACCTCGAGGGCTGCACCGCGCCGCGGCGCGACGAGAATCAGCTGCACGCGGCGGTCGTGGAGCTCGTCGCGCTCGACGACGCCGAGATCAAGTACTCGACCGTGCAGAACTGGTACCCCGGCGACGAGAACGGCCGCGGCGGAATCTTCAACTTCGTGACCAAGCGCGGCGCATGCCGCGGCAAGCGCAGCAAGATCAGCTGGACGCAGGTGGAGACGGGCTCCTCGATCACGTGGAAGTACCCGAGCTGCATCCTGCAGGGCGACGACTCGGTGGGCGAGTTCTACTCGGTCGCCCTGACGAGAGCGCGCCAGCAAGCCGACACCGGCACAAAGATGATCCACATCGGGAAGAACACCCGGTCCACGATCGTCTCGAAGGGCATCTCCGCGGGCCACGGCCAGCAGAGCTACCGCGGGCTCGTGAAGATCGGCCCGAAGGCGACCGGCGCGCGCAACCACTCGCGCTGCGACTCGCTCTTGCTCGGCGACCAGTGCGGCGCGCACACCTTCCCATACCTCGAGGTGAAGAACGCGAGCGCGACGGTGGAGCACGAGGCGACCACGTCGAAGATCTCCGAGGACCAGCTCTTCTACTGCCGCCAGCGCGGCATCTCGGAGGAGGACGCGGTCTCAATGATCGTGAACGGCTTCTGCCGCGAGGTGCTGCGCGAGCTGCCCATGGAGTTCGCGGTAGAGGCGCAGAAGCTGCTCGGGGTTTCGCTCGAAGGCAGCGTGGGATGACGAAGATGAGCGCAGAGAAGAAGCCGCTGCTCGAGATTCGCGGGCTGCACGCGCGCGTGGCGGAGAAGCCGATCCTGAGAGGCCTCGACCTGACGATCCGTCCCGGCGAGGTGCACGCGATCATGGGTCCGAACGGCTCGGGCAAGAGCACGCTCGCGGGCGTGCTCGCGGGGCGTCCCGCGTTCGAGGTGACCGCGGGCTCCGTGCACTACGAAGGCCGCGACCTGCTCGCACTCTCGCCCGAGGAGCGCGCGAGAGAGGGCATCTTCCTCGCGTTCCAGTACCCCGTCGAGATTCCCGGTGTCACCAATAATTACTTCCTCAAGGCGGCGGTGAACGCAGTCCGTGCCCACCGCGGACTGGACACGCTCGACGCGATGGATTTCCTCGCGCTCTCGCGCGAGAAGATGAAGATCGTCGGCATGAAGCAGGAAATGATGTCGCGCGCGGTGAACGAGGGTTTCTCGGGCGGCGAGAAGAAGCGCAACGAAGTGCTGCAGATGCTCTTGCTCGAGCCGAAGCTCGCGATCCTCGACGAAACGGACTCGGGCCTCGACATCGACGCGCTGCGCGTCGTCGCGAGCGGCGTGAATCATCTGCGCGGCGAGGGCCGCGCGATGCTCGTGATCACGCACTACCAGCGCCTGCTCGACTACATCGTGCCGGACTTCGTGCACGTGCTCGCCGAGGGCCGCATCGCGACGAGCGGCGGCAAAGAGCTGGCGCTCGAGCTCGAAGCGAAGGGTTACGGCTGGCTCGAGAAAGAGCCGCCGAGCGCCGGGGCCGCGCGGTGAGCGCGCTCGCCGCAGCGAACGCGCGCCTGCTCGCGCTGTGCGACGCCGCAGCGCAGCGCAGCGACGCGCTCGCGCCTCTGCGCCGCGCCGGCCGCGAGGCGTTCGCGGCGTCGGGGCTGCCCGACACGTCACGCGAGGAGTGGCGCTACACGAACCTCGCCGCGCTGGCAGCGCACGAGTTCGCGCTCGCGCCGGCGTGGGCACCGGTGGTCATGGGAGGCGGCGGCGAGATCACCTCGCTCAGGGAGCATGCCGCGGCGCAGGGCCTCGGCGATCTCGTCGACCTGAAGCAGCATCCGCTTGCCGCTCTCGCGACCGCGCTCGTCGAGAACGGCCTCGTGATTCGCAGCGCCGCGAGTGCTGACGTCGCGCCGATCGCGCTCGCCTTCGCGGCATCTGCGAGCGAACGCGCGCTGATCTCGCTCCCGCGGCTTCGCGTCGAGGCCGCGCGCGGGAGCCGCGTGGCAGTCGTGCTCGACTGCACTTCGGCTGGCGCGCGCGCCGCACACTTCACGAACGCGATCATCGAGGTCGACGCTGCGCCGAACGCGCAGGTCGATCTCACGCTCGTGCAGCGCGAGCACGACGAAGCGTTTCACGCCTCGCTCACCGCGGTTCGCCTCGCGCGCGACGCGCGCTTCACGAGCCGCGTCGTGACGCTCGGCGGCCGCCTCGTGCGCAACGACCTCTCGGTGGTGCTCGCCGGCGAGGGCGCGGAGTGCACGCTCGACGGCCTCTACCTCGGCACGGGCGAACGCGTGGTCGACAACCACTCGCTCGTGGACCACGCCGTCCCGCACTGCGCGAGCCGCCAGCTCTACAAGGGCGTGCTCGGCGGCGCGTCGCAAGGTGTCTTTCGCGGGCGCGTGATCGTGCGGCCGGGCGCGCAGAAGACGAACGCGGCGCAGTCGAACCCGAACTTGTTGCTTGCCGACGGCGCCGAGATCGACACGAAACCGCAGCTCGAGATCTACGCCGACGACGTGAAGTGCAGCCACGGCTCGGCGATCGGCCGTCTCGACGAGAACGCGCTCTTCTACCTGCGCTCGCGCGGCCTCGGCGAGCGCGAGGCGCGCGCGCTGCTCACGCACGGCTTCGCCGCGGAGATTCTGAACGCGCTCCCGGAATCGCTGCGCGAGGAATGCAGCGCGGAGTTCGCGCATCGCGTCGCCGAGGATGCGAAGTCGTGAGCGCCGCGGTGAACAGCGCGCCCGCGCTCGACGTCGCGAAGAGTCGGCGCGACTTCCCCGTGTTAGAGCGGCTCTCGCGCGGCAAGCGCGTCGCCTACCTCGACACCGGCGCGAGCGCGCAGAAGCCGCGGCAGGTGATCGACGCCGTCGCCGAGTTCAGCGCGCACTCCTACGCGAACATCCACCGCGGCGTGTACGAGCTCTCCGCGCTCGCGACGCAGCGCTTCGAGGCGGCGCGCGCGCGCGTCGCACGCTTCCTCGGCGCGAGCGAGGCGCGCGAGATCGTGTTCGTGCGCAACACCACCGAGGCGATCAACCTCGTCGCGTTCGCATGGGGCCGCGCGAACGTGCGAGCCGGCGACGAGGTGCTCATCACCGAGATGGAGCACCACGCGAACATCGTGCCATGGCAGCAGCTGTGCCTGGAACGCGGCGCTGCGTTGCGAGTGGCGCCGATTCTCGACGATGGCGCGCTCGACATGGAAGCGTTCGCGCGGCTCGTTTCGGCGCGCACCAAGCTCGTCGCGGTCGCGCACGCGAGCAACGTGCTCGGCACGCTGAACCCCATTTCGCGCATCTGTGAGCTCGCGCGTGCGCACGGGGCGCTCGTGCTGGTGGACGGCGCGCAGGCGGCGCCGCGCATTCCCGTCGACGTGCGCGCGCTCGGCTGCGATTTCTACGCATTCTCCGGGCACAAGGCCTACGGGCCGAGCGGCGCGAGCGCGCTGTGGGGCCGTGCGCGCGTGCTCGAAGCGATGCCGCCGTTCATGACGGGCGGCGGGATGATCGCGAGCGTCGCGTTCGAGAAGACGACCTTCGCGCCGATTCCCGAGCGCTTCGAAGCGGGCACGCCCGCGATCGCGGAAGTGGTCGGCCTCGGCGTCGCGCTCGACTACCTCGACTCGATCGGGCTCGCGGCGATCGACCGACACGAGACTGAGTTGCTGGCGTACGGCACGGAGCTGTTACGAGCGATTCCCGGCCTGCGCCTGATCGGCACGGCGCGGGAGAAGGTCGGCGTGCTCTCGTTCGTGGTGGACGGCGTTCATCCGCACGACCTCGGCACGATCCTCGACGAAGAGGGCGTCGCGATACGCGCCGGCCATCACTGCGCGCAGCCGCTGCACGCGCGCTTCGGCATCGCCGCGAGCGCGCGCGCCTCCCTCGGCCTCTACAACGACCGGGACGACCTCGATCGCCTCGCCGCCGCGATCCGCAAAGCGATCGCGCTGTTCTCCTAACAACCGAGCCCAGTATGTCCGAGCTACGCGAGCTGTATCAGACGACGATCCTCGACCACAACAAGTCGCCGCGGAACTTCCGCGTACCGGAAGGCGCGACGGCGCGCGCCGACGGCCACAACCCGCTGTGCGGCGACAAGATCACGGTGCACGTCGCGGTCGGCGATCACACGCTGCGCGACATCGGCTTCCAGGGCTCGGGCTGCGCGATCTCGACGGCGTCGGCCTCGCTGATGACGCAGGCCGTGAAGGGCAAGCCCGTCGCCGAGGCGCTGCGACTGTTCGACGAATTCCACGCACTGCTGACAGCGGGCGGGGAGCCGAGCGCTGCGCTCGGCAAGCTCGCCGTGTTCGCGGGCGTGCGCGAATACCCGATGCGCGTCAAGTGCGCGACGCTGGCGTGGCACACGCTGCGCAACGCGCTCGAAGGCAAGCAAGAAGCGGCGAAGACCGAGTAGGAGCGCGGCATGGCGGACGTCACCGAGATCAAGCAGAGCGTCATCGACGTGCTGAAGACCGTCTACGACCCCGAGATTCCCGTCGACATCTACGAGCTCGGTCTCGTGTACGACGTGAACGTCGAAGAGAGCGGCGCCGTCGCGATTCGCATGACGCTGACGTCGCCGATGTGTCCGGTCGCCGAGAGCCTGCCGCCCGAGGTCGAGGAGAAGGTGCGCGGTGTGCCGGGCGTTACGGAAGTGAAGCTCGATCTCGTGTGGGAGCCGCCGTGGAGCCCGAGCTTGATGTCGGAAGCGGCGCGGCTCGAGCTGGGGATGGAGTAGCTACGGCGGCGCGAGATCCCGAGCGGATTGGCGAGACGACGCGCACGCGCATCGAGCGCGGCGAGTTTGCTGCGCAGGAGCCTGACCTCGTCGCGCGCGAGGAGCCGCTCGAGCTGCAGGTGAACGGCGCGCAGATCGCGGTCGTGATGCGCACGCCCGGCGACGACCTCGATCTCGCGGCGGGCTTTCTCGTCACCGAGCGCATCGTGGCGCGCCTCGAGGACGTGACCTCGCTGCATCACGCGAGCAGCGGCGATGCCGAGCGCGCGGACAACGTGATCCGCGCGACGCTCGCTCCCGGCGTCGCCTTCGACGCGGAGTCGCTGCGCCGCAACCTGTTCGCGAGCTCGTCGTGCGGCGTGTGCGGCAAGGCCTCGCTCGAGCGCGCGCTCGCGACGGCGCCGCCACTCGCGAGCGACGCACGCTTCTCTGCGACGTTCTTCACGGCGCTGCCCGCGCGCCTCCGCGAGGCGCAGCGCGTGTTCGACGCGACGGGTGGCCTGCACGCTGCGGCGCTCGTGAGCGCGCGCGGCGAGCTGCAGTGCGTGCGCGAAGACGTCGGCCGCCACAACGCGGTCGACAAAGTCGTGGGCTGGGCAGCGCGCGGCGGGCGGCTCCCCCTAACAAGCTCCGTGCTGCTCGTCTCGGGCCGCGTCTCGTTCGAGATCGTGCAGAAGGCGCTCGCCGCGCGAGTCCCCGCGATCGCCGCCGTCTCCGCCCCGACCTCGTTGGCGGTCGAGCTCGCCGAGAGTGCAGGCATCGCGCTGGTCGCGTTCCTGCGCGGCGACTCGATGAGCGTGTACGGCGCGCGGGAGCGAGTCAGCGCCGGCTGACCCTCTCGCCGCGAGGCGTCCAACTCGACGAGACGACGTTGATCGCCGTCCCTGAAGCGCTGATGCCAGCTCTGACGCTGCTCGTAGCCGTCGCGCTTCTCAGCCTCCGCGCACGCCGCGACTGATGCCGCGCCGTCACGCCAGCCGCCCGTCCGCAATCGCCGCCGCAACTTCCTCCTCGCTCACGCCGCACGCGCCGAGCACTTCGACGTTGTGCTCGCCCACGTACGCCGGCGCGCGCAGGTAGGGATCGAGCGCGCTCGCGCTGAAGAGAGCGGGGAAGCGCTCGTGCGGGCGCACGCCGAACACGGGCGATTCGAGCGTGCGGAAGAAGTCGCGCGCGGCGAGCTGCGCGTCGTCGGCGAAGAGATGCTGCGCGTTCTGCACGCGGCCCGCGGGCACGCCCGCGGCTTGCAGGGCGTGCATCGCGTCCGCAGCGCTGCGCGCGGCGCACCACGCGGCGAGCGCCTCGGGGCCGCCGCCGGTCACGCGCCTCAATGCGGCGAGCTCGGCGTCGCTTCGAGTTGTTATTGCGATCTCGCCGTCGCTCGCTTTGAACACGTCGTTCACGGCAAAAGCGGCGTATGGATCGACGTTGCCGTTCGGCTCGGCGGCGCGGCCGTTCGTGAGCACGTCCATCACTGCGGCGCCGACCATGTAGGAGCCGACTTCGAGCTGCGCGATGTCGACGAGCTGGCCCTCGCCCGTGCGCTCGCGCGCCTCGAGCGCAGCGATCACCGCGAGCGCCGCGAGCCCGCCGGCCGCCATGTCGTTCAGCGCGTAGCCCACGCCCACGTCGCCGCGGCCCGGCGGATTCGAGAGAGCCGTCAGGCCGCACAGCGCCTGCACGGTCGGCCCGTACGAGACGACGCCGTTCCACGGCCCCTCGTGCCCGCAGCCGCTCATCGTCACGTACACGAGCCGCGGGTTCCACGAACGCAGCGTGTCCCACGTGAGGCCCCAGCGCGCGAGCACGCCCGCGGCGTAGTTCTCGATCACCACGTCCGCGCTCTCGACGAGCTTGCGCATGATCGCGAGCGAGCCCTGCGCCTTCATGTCGAGCGCGACGCTGCGCTTGGAGCGGTTGAACGTGGCGTAGAAGCCCGCGTTGGGATCGTTCACGCTGGTGGCACGCGCGGCGGTCTGCAGCTTCACCACGTCGGCGCCCAGATCGCCGAGCATGCGGCACGCGAACGGGCCCGCGAGCACCCAGCTGAAGTCGAGCACGCGCATGCCTTCGAGCGGCCGGCGCTTCGGCGGCGCCGAAGTTGTTACGGCCGCGCGCGGCGTCCAGGCGGCGAGCACCTCATCGAGCGCCCTCTGAGCTGGACCCGCAGGCGCAGCGCACGGCGTGCCGCCGAACACGATCGGGAAGCGGCCGCGGCGCACGCTCGCGTCGCCCTGCGCCGGCACGAACGCGCCGCGGAAGGCGAGCTGCTCGTTCGCCTCGAGGTCGCGCACGGTCTGCACCTGGCCCCACGCGAGGTGGCGCTTCTGCGCCTCGTGAAACAGCCACTTCGCGTCGTGCTTCAGCGCGAACTGCGCGGCGAGGCCGACCAGCGCGGGCAGGTGCATCAGCGTGACCTGCTCGCCTGCCGGCACGAGCTCCTTCGCGCCGGGCACGCCTTCTTCCACGAGCCACTGATGCAGCGCCGCGGGTGCAGGCGTGGGCGTGATCATGCACGCGCCCGTTTTCGCGGGCAGCACGAGGTAGCCGCGCGACCAGTGCAGGCTGCCCTGGCGCGGCGCGATCTTCGCGAAGCCGGGCTGCACGTCGTCGTAGTGGAACTGGAACCACGGCTGCTCGAGGCTCGACGTGACCGCCTCCTGCGCCGAGATGTCGACGAACTCTCCGCGCCCCGTCTCGCGCGCGGCGCGCGCGCACGCGAGGCCCGCGAGCGCGGCGACGATCGACGCCGCCGCGAAGCTCTGCCGCCCCCACGGCACCACGGCCTGCTCGGGTGTTCCGCACACCGAGAGCACACCGCTCAGTGCGGCCGTCACGAGATCGCTCGCCACCCAGCCCGCGCGCGGGCCGGTGCGGCCGAACGGCGTGAGGCTCACGTGAACCAGGCGCGGGTTCGCAGCTGTTAGGTCCGCGTAGTCGAGGCCGAGCGCGGCGAGGCGGCCGGGCGCGAGCGTCTCGACCACGAGGTCGGCGCCGCTCGCGAGCTGGCGATAGGCGCTCGCGCCCTGCGCGGTGCCCAGCTGCAGCGGCACGATCCGCTTGCTCGCGTCGAGCCACCAGTCGAGCAAGCCGCCGCGCGCGTTCGCCGAGGGCGCGTTCATCGCCGGCCCGTGCGTCACGCCCGCGCCGTCGTGGACGCGCACCACGTCGGCGCCCATCTCGGCGAGCAGCTTCGTCGCGAAGCGGCCTAGGTCGTCCGTGAGATCGATGACTCGCAGGCCCTGCAGCGGTCCCATCGTGCGCGCTCCGAATCGAGGTGGCGCGAGTGGTTAGCGCGAGTCGGGGCGCGGACCGACTACGCCTCGATCAGGGGAATCTGCGGCGCCGCGCTGCGCGGCAGATGACCGCTCACGCGCGGGTCGTCGTGCACCTCGACGCGGCGCTCGTACACGCGAAAGCCCGAGCGCAGGTAGAAGCCGAGCGCGCTCGGGTGATCGTGCGTGCAGGTGTGCACCCAGAAGCGCGCGATCGCCTGCGACCACGCGCGCGCGATCGCGGCGTCCATCAGCGCGGCGCCGGCGCCGGTGCCGATCGCGGAAGCTGTTAGGCCGAAGAACGCGAGCTCGCACTGGCCGGCGTCGCGGAAGTCGAGGTCGAGGATCCCGATCGCGCGCCCGCGCTCACGCAGCACGTACGGCTCGTAGCGTTCGTCGCCGAGGATGCGCGCCAGCTCCACGTCGGGCATCACGAGACGCGAGAACCACAGGTAGTCGGCGCCGACTTCGGCAAACAGCGCGCGGTACGCGGTGAGGTCGCGCCGATTCGCGGGCTCGAGCGCGAGGCCCGGCGCGAATCCGCGCCCGCGCATCTTCGGCGGCGCGCTCATCTCGAGGCAACTCACGACGTTGGCGAGCTTGCCGCGCGGAAGAACGTGGTAGCCGTCGGGAATCGCCATGCGCGAGCGGTATCGCCCACGCGCGCAAAGCACAACGCCCGCGCCAGCCCTGCGGCCATCTCAGCCTTGCCCTCTTTCAGCGGACCGGCGATTCCCTTGCGCGTCATGCCGGAGGCGACCCGATGCCGCGAACGCTGAGCGCCCTGCTGTGTCTGTTGCTCTCCACTGGCGCGAGCGCCGAGCTGCTCGGCGGCTCGCTCGTGCTGCGCTGCGGGCGCGTGATCGACGGCGTCTCGCCGCGCGTGCGGCGCGACATCGCGATCGTGATTCGCGACGGGCGCATCACCGACGTCGGCCGCATCCCCCGCAGCGCGCGCAAGCTGCCCACGCTCGACTTGCGCGAGCACACGTGTCTGCCCGGCCTCATCGACTTGCACACGCACCTCACCGATCGCCCGCAAGACACCGCGGACCTGCGCGTCTACTTCACGCGCACGCGCGAGGAGCAGCTGCCGCTCGCGCGCGAGAACGCCGCGGCCACGCTCGCCGCCGGCTTCACGAGCGTGCGCAACGTGGGCACGTACGTCGACGGCTACGACCGCGAGATGCGCGACGCGATCGCGCGCGGCGAGTACCCGGGGCCGCGCATGCAGGTGAGCAGCCCGTACCTGACGATTCCGGGCGGCGGAGGGGACCTGCGGCTCCCCGATGTCGCGGAAGGCGACATCCCGGCGCGCGTGCGCATGGGCGTGGCGCGGGGACCGGAGCTGTTCCGCGCGAGAGCAGAGCGCGCCCTCTCGCTCGGCGCGGACCTCGTGAAGGTGATCGCGTCGGGCGCGGTGCTCGCCTTCGGCAATGAGCCCGGCGCGCCGGAGATGACGCCCGAGGAGCTGCGCGCGGTGGTCGAGGTCGCACTGGCGCGCGGCGCACGCGTGGCGGCGCACGCCCACGGCGCGCGCTCGATTCGCGAGGCGATCCTCGCCGGCGCGAGCACGATCGAGCACGCCTCGCTGATCGACGACGAGGGCATCCGCCTCGCGCGCGAGCACGGCGTGGTGCTGGTGATGGACGTCTACAACGGCGACTACATCGACAGCGAAGGCCGCGCGCAGGGTTGGCCCGCGGACTTCCTGCGCAAGAACCTCGACACGACCGAGGCGCAGCGTCAGGCCTTCACGCGCGCCCTAACAGCTGGCGCGACGATCGCCTTCGGCACGGACGCGGGCGTGTTTCCGCACGGGCAGAACGCGCGCCAGTTTCGCGTGATGGTCGCGCGCGGCATGACGCCGCTGCAGGCGATTCAGTCCGCGACTTCGGTGGCTGCGCGCGCGATGGGCTGGGAGGATCGCGTGGGTGCGCTCGCGCCGGGGCGCTTCGGCGACGTAATCGCGCTGCGCGGCGATCCGCTGAGCGACATCACGCGGCTCGAGCGCCTTGAGGTCGTCGTGCAGGGCGGCATCGTGAAGCGCGCACCCGCGCGCTGAGCGCACGTGCCGCGGGGCCGCGCCCCAACGCGGCTTGGCGGCGCGCGCAGCGCAGCGGGCAGCTCGCGCGGCTCGGCCCGTCGCCGCCGACCGCCGCGCGCGCTGACTCTCGCTGCGCGCGCGCATACCATGCGCGCATGGCGCGAGACGACGAGGCAGCTGGCGGTCTCCCCGCAGTTCTTCACACCGCGAAGCACGCGATCGCCGCGGGCCTAACAAGAACGCTGCCGGCGCTGCGCATCGTCAACCAGCCGAGCGGGTTCGACTGTCCGGGCTGCGCGTGGCCCGAGGGTCACGAGCACGGGCCCATCGAGTTCTGCGAGAACGGCGCGAAGGCCGTCGCGCACGAGGCGACGCGCAAGCGCGTCACGCGCGAGCTCTTCCTCAACCACACGGTGCCCGCGCTGCTGAAGCACTCGCACCGCGAGCTCGAAGCGCACGGGCGCCTCAGCGAGCCGATGATTCGCCGGCCGGGCACGGAGCGCTTCGTGCCGATCTCGTGGACCGCGGCGTTCCAGCGCATCGGCGAAGCATTGCGCGCGCTCGCGTCGCCGAACGAAGCCGTCTTCTACACGTCGGGCCGCACGAGCAACGAAGCCGCGTTCCTCTATCAGCTGTTCGTGCGCGAGTACGGCACGAACAACCTGCCCGACTGCTCGAACATGTGTCACGAGTCGAGCGGCAGCGGGCTCGGCGAGATGATCGGCATCGGCAAGGGCACGGTGAGCCTCGCGGACTTCGAGCAGGCCGACCTGATCCTCGTGCTCGGCCAGAACCCCGGCAGCAATCACCCGCGCATGCTCACGACGCTGGCCGCGGCCGCCGAGCGCGGCTGCCGCATCGTCAGCATCAACCCCCTGCGCGAGCGCGGGCTCGTGCGCTTCAAGCATCCCCAACAACTCAGCGGGATTCTCGGCAGCGGCACGAAGCTCGCCGATCGCTTCGTGCAGGTGAAGGTGGGCGGCGACGTCGCGCTGCTGAAGGGCGTGATGAAGGAGCTGCTCGCGCTCGAAGCGGAGCGCCCGGGCCAGGTGCTCGACGCCGCGTTCCTCGAGCAGCACACCACCGGCTTCGAGGCGCTGCGTTCCTCGCTCGATGCCGCGAGCTTCGAGGAGCTGAAGCGCGGCTCGGGCATCGCGCGCAGCGAGATGCGCGAGCTCGCGGAGCTGTACGCGGCGAGCTCGCGCGTGATCGCGTGCTGGGCGATGGGGCTCACGCAGCACGCGCACGGCGTCGCGAACGTGCAGGAGGTGATGAACCTCCTGTTGTTACGGGGAAACATCGGCAAGCCCGGCGCGGGCCCGTGCCCGGTGCGCGGCCACAGCAACGTGCAGGGCGACCGCACGATGGGCATCTGGGAGCGTCCGACGGTCGCGTTCCTCGACGCGCTCGAACGGGAGTTCGCATTCACGCCGCCGCGCGCGCACGGCTTCACCACGATCGAGGCCATTCGTGCGCTCCACGAGCGCCGCGCGAGGTTCTTCCTCGCGATGGGCGGGAACTTCGCGGCTGCGAGCCCCGACACCGCCTACACGGAGGAAGCGCTCGCGCGCGCGGAGCTCGCCGTGCACGTCGCCACCACGCTGAATCGCACGCACGTCGTCGCGGGCCGCGAGGCGATTCTGCTGCCGTGCCTCGGGCGCAGCGAGCGCGATGTGCAGAATGCGCGCGCGCAGTTCGTGACGGTCGAGGACTCGATGGCGACCGTGCACCGCTCGCAGGGCACGCTCGCGCCGGCGTCGCCGAACCTGATGAGCGAAGTCGCGATCGTCGCCGGCATCGCTCGCGCGACGCTGCGCGAGAAGAGCGCGACGCCGTGGGAGCAATTCGTCGCGGACTACGACCGCATCCGCGAGCGCATCGCGCGCGTGGTGCCCGGCTGCGAGCGCATGAACGAGCGCGTGCGCGAGGGCGGCTTCGTGCTGCCGCGCCCGCCCGCGGAGCGCAGGTTCGCGACGCCGAGCGGCAAAGCCGAGCTGCGCGCCGTCCCGGTCCCGAGGCTCGACGTGCCCGCGGACCGGCTCGTCCTAATGACCATTCGCAGCCACGACCAGTTCAACACCACGGTTTACACGGACGACGACCGCTACCGCGGCGTGCGAGGCGACCGCCGCGTCGTGCTGATGAATGCCGAGGACATCGCCGCGCTCGGCCTCACGTCGGGGCAACGCGTGGACGTGACGAGTCATTGGCCGGCGGGCGAGCGCGACGAGCAGCGTCGCCTGCTCGGCTACCGCGTGCGCCCCTACGAACTGCCGCGCGGCTGCGCCGCCGCGTACTTCCCCGAAGCCAACGCGCTCGTGCCGATCGGGCAGTTCGCGGAGAAGAGCTTCACGCCGGCGTACAAATCGATCGTGGTGTCGCTGTCTCCCGCGTTGTGATGGCAGCCGCGGGCTCGTCCCCCTATTCGCATTTCGCAAGTTCGCACCGGGCGAGTGAGGCAACACTGTTAGGGTGCGCCGGCTCACGACTTGTTGGGCCGAAACAGGAGGGATTGCCCGATGTCCATGATCCAGGAATTCAAAGCGTTCGCGATGCGCGGAAACGTCGTCGACTTGGCGGTCGGCGTCGTGATCGGCGGCGCGTTCGGAAAGATCGTCTCGTCCGTCGTCGAAGACCTCATCACGCCGATCATCGGCATCGTGCTGGGCGGCGTCGACTTCAGCGCGATCAAGGCCGGCCCGTTTGGCATCGGGAAGTTCGTTCAGGCAGTGATCGACTTCACGATCATCGCGTTCGTGCTGTTCATGATCATCAAGGCGATGAACGCGGCGAAGAAGAAGGAAGAGGCCGCACCGGCGGCTCCGCCCGAGCCCCCGGCGGACGTCAAGCTCTTGACCGAGATTCGCGACCTGCTGAGCCGCCGCTAACGGCTCGCGCTTCCAGAAGGGCCGCGTGGCACACGCCGCGCGGCCCTTCGTGTCTTCGCGACCGGAGCCGAGAACTCCCTGACGCAACGAGCGTGAGGCGATCGTCGAGGCCGACTCGAAGGCTGACGCGCCGCAACAGCAGCCAGAGCGCCCTCGACATCGACCGCTACTCCCAAGCAGGTCGGCCGAGGCCGCAAGCGAAGCGCGCAGCGAGCCGGAGGCGAGCGAAGCCAACGAGGAAGATTCGCCGACGCGCCTCCGCGCATGAGCGTGAATGGATGGCGGATGCGCGTCGGCGAAGCGCGCAGCAGCGGGCGAGTCCACGAGCCCGATGCGAAGTAAACGTGGAAGATTCGCCGACGCGCTCCCACGGATGCGCGGGTCCCAACGAATCGCTGCGCGTCGGCGTCTCCCGACTCCGCGAGTCGCTAGAAGGTCGCGCCGCTTCGCGTGCGCCCTGCGAAGAACGGA
Source organism: Deltaproteobacteria bacterium (assembly GCA_016875395.1). NCBI lineage: Bacteria > Pseudomonadati > Myxococcota > Myxococcia > Deltaproteobacteria bacterium. The sequence continues at coordinate 56,127 of VGRF01000024.1, forward strand.
ATCGCGACGAAGCCGGCGAGGAAGCCGCCGGCGTGGGCCCAGAAGGCGACGCCTCCGCCGCCGGTCGCGCCGAGCGTCGGCAGGCCGCTCACGATCTGCAGCAGGAACCAGAGCCCGAGCACGACCACCGCGGGCACGACCATGCGCTGCACGAAGATCAGCCACACCGCGAGCATGTGGACGCGCGCGCGCGGATAGAGGCGCGCGTACGCCCATAACACCCCGCCGATCGCGCCCGACGCGCCGACCATCGGCACCGGGCTCGCGGGGTCCGAGGCCGCCTGCGCGGCGAACGCGGCGAGCCCGCACAGCACGTAGAACGCGAGGAAGCGCACGTGCCCCATCGCGTCCTCGACGTTGTCGCCGAAGACCCAGAGGAACCACATGTTGCCGATCAGGTGGAGCCAGCCCGCGTGCATGAACATCGAGGTGAGCACCGTGCTCCAGCGCGCAGGCGCCTCGATCACGCAGCTGAGCTCGTCGCCCATCGGCACCGCGGTTCCCGGCGCGGCGCGCCCTAACAGCTCACCTGGAATCGCGCCGTGCTCGCAAACCGAGAGCGCGAGGGCGCGCGAGTCGAAGCCGAGCCCCTGCAGCAGCGCCCAGGTCGCGACGTTGGCGCCGATCAGCGCGATCGTGACGATGCTCGCGCGGAGCGTCGGGTTTTCGTCGCGGAGCGGGAAGAACACGCGCTCAGTCTCCCGCGAGGCGCGGCAGACACTCGCGCTGCGCCCAGTCGAGCACGGTGCGCGCGAGCGCGATGCGCGCGTCCGAGAACGCGTGGTCCGAGCCGAGCTCGACTTCGCGCAGCTGCGCGCCGCCTTGCGCGCGGATCGCGGCCACGAGCGGCGCGTGGTGCTGCGCTGGCGGCGTCACGTCGTCGCGCGCGCCGGCGACGAGCAGCACGGGCTTGCGCGCGAGCGCTTCCGCATGACTCGTCGCCGCGTACTCGACGCGATGCGCGACGAGATCCTCGAGCATCGCCGCTCCCGAGATGTCGCGAATGCGCCCCTCGCCCCAGCTCTGGAAGAGCGCCGCCGTCTGCTTTGCCGCTTCCGGGCTCGCGCTCGCGCGTTCGCCGAGCGCTGCGAAGTTCGCGCCCGCTAGCGACGCGACGCACTTCACCGCGTCGAGCTTCGCCGCCGACACGAGCGCCGCTGCGCCGCCCATGCTGTGGCCGACGAGCACGATGCGCTGCGCGTCGACGCGATACCTCCGTGCGAACGCGGGCTCGCGCAGCGTCGCGACGACGGCGGCGACGTCTTCGAGCGCATTGCCGAAGCTGAACTCGCCGCCGCTGCCCCACGCGCCGCGATACGTGAAGTAGAGAGCGTTCCAGCCCGCGCGGCGCAGCGCCTGCGCGAGATCGAGATTGCGCTCGTTGCCGGGGAAGCCATGCAGCAGCACCGCCGTGGGATGCGGACCCGGCCCCGCCGCGATGTGTGCGTACGCGTTCAGGTGCGCGCCCGCGGAAACGAACTGCAGCTCCGGACTCTCCGCGGGCGGCTCGCCGCGCGGTGCGTCCATCGTCACGGGATCGAACGCAGGCGAAGCCGCGCACCCCGCGAGCGCGCTGGTCAGGGCCAAGAGCAGCGGCGAGAGCCTGCGCACGAATTCTCCTCGCGCTTCAGCGAGCCGCGATCCCGGCGAGCTCGGGAATTCGCGCGAACTCGGGGTGATCCGCCTGGTGCCGCGCGCGGTGCGCCCAAACGATCTCGGCGCCGCGCACGAGGAACATGCCGGGCATGCGCCGCGCGTCGCCCACACCGCGCTCGCCCGGCTCGTCGAGCAGCCCCTGCGCGCGCGCCCGTAACAACACCGGCACGACACCGGGATGAAACAGCTGCATGATCCCGCCGCGCCCGATGCCAATGCCGTCGTAGAACTGCGCGTCGGGATCCGCGACCGCGCGCGCCTCGGGCCAGTAGCGCCGCATGAAGGCCTTCCCCTCGGTCGGCGAGCCCTGATAGAAGAACAGCACCGCCGGGTAGCGGGCGTCTCGCAGCGTCGCCTCGCGCAGCCCCGCGATCGTCTCCTTGCAGAACGGACAGCCGAAGTGCCGCAAGAAAGCGAGCAACGTCGGGCCCTCGCCCAGCTGATCGCGCAGGCGCCCAGGCACCAGGTTCACGCCCTGCACGAAACGCGAGAGCAGCTCGTCGGGGATTTTTTCCACCGGGCGACTGTACAGACGTGTGGCGCGCGAGCCCTCTCGGCGCACGGAGGTTCTCTTGCGACCCGCTTGAGTGAGGGCCACCTGCAAACAAAGTGAGGCAACGAGCGCAGCCCGATGCCACTATGCGAGCACGATGCCTCGCTTCGTTCTCACCGGCGCCAACGGCAGGATCGGACAGAACCTGGTCGCTCGCGCAGCTGGCGCACGCGCGCTCGTGCGCTCGCAGCGCGCGGCGGATTCGCTCGCGGGCCTCGGCGCTGACGTGCGCGTGCTCGACGTGCGCGACGTGGACGCGCTCGCGCGCGCCGCCGAGGGCTGCGAGGCGTGGATCCATCTCGTCGGCATTCTCAAGGAAACGCGCAGCGCGAAGTACGTGGACGCGCACGAGCGCAGCTGCGAGGCCGTCGCGCGCGCAGCGGAGCGCGCGGGCGTGAGGCGCATCGTGTGCCTCAGCATCCTCGGCGCGCGCCCCGACTCCGCGAACGCGTGCCTCGCGTCGAAGGGGCGCGCGGATGCGCTGCTGCTCGGCGGCCGCGCGCCCGCGACCGTGCTGCGCGTGCCGATGGTGCTCGGGCCGGGTGAGATCGCGGCGTTTGCGCTGCGTGCGCAGGCGCGTGCGCGCGTCGCGTTCATGGTGCGCGGCGGCGCCACGCGCGAGCAGCCGATCGACACGCGCGACATCGTGTCGGCGCTTCTGCTCGGCGCGGCGGACAGCAGCGACGGGCACGTCGCGCTCGACCTCGCGGGCCCGGAGTCGCTCACGCATCGCGAACTGGTCGTGCGCATCGCGCGCGTGCTCGGGAAGCCCGCGCCCGCAGTGGTGCCGATTCCCGCTGCGCTCGCGTTCGGCGCCGCAGCGCTGCTCGAGCGCCTCGCCGAGCCGCCCGTCACGCGCGCGATGCTCGGCGTGCTCGAGCACGACGACCAGATCGACCCGCGCCCTGCCGCGCAGCGCCTCGGGCTCACGCTCACGCCGCTCGCCGACACGCTCTCCCACACCTTCGCGCCGGAGAACCGCGCCGCATGAGCGAACCCGTAACAACCGAGGGCGCGCCGAAGCCGAAGGGCGGCATCGTCCGCCACGCGATCCCTTGGGCGATCACGCTCGCGTGCTTCGCTTACCTCTACACGCGCATCGGTCGCGGCGCGCCGCCCGGGCAATCGGTGCCCGCGTATCTCGCTTCGATCTTCGCGTCGATCGACTGGGCCGCGTGGCTCGGGCTGATGATCCCGTACTCGCTGCTCTACCTGTTCGTCGACACCGCCGTGCTGTGGCGCGTCGTGAACTGGTTCAACACGCGCGTCTCGTACCGCGAGCTGCTGCCGATTCGCGCGAGCGCGTACATCATCTCGATCCTCAACGAGCAGGTCGGCAAGGGAGCGATCGGCTGGTACCTGAACCACAAGCACGGCGTGCCCGGCTGGCAGGTCGCGTCGAGCCTGCTCTTCATCATGCTGTGCGAGCCGCTCTACTTGTTGTTGTGGGCGGCGCTCGGTGTTCAGCTCACGTGGGACCGGCTGCCTGGGCTGTTCCACTGGATTCCCGCGATCGCGCTCGTCGCCGTGCTGCTCGTCGCCGCGATCGTCGCGTTCTTCCGGCTGCCCGCCTTCGCGAGCGTCGCGCTGCGCGAACGCCAGCTCTTCCACGCGTTCCGCCAGGCGCGCCCGCACCGGTACCTCGCGATCCTCGCGCTGCGCTCGCCGGCGCTGCTCGCCGCGGTCTACGTCTACTCGAAGTCGGCTGCGCTCTTCGGCGTCGAGATCCCGCTCGCGGACATGCTCGGCTTCCTGCCCGTGATCTTCTTCGGAACGTTCATCCCGGGCCCGTTCCGCGCCGCCGCCGTCACGATGTGGACCGTGATCTTCCCCGACCACACCGCCCAGATGGCGGTGTTCGGCCTCGTCATGCACAACTTCTTCGTGCTCTTCAACGCCGCGATCGGCGCGATCTTCCTGCCGAAGGCGAACGCGGAGCTGGCTCAGGCCAAGGCCTGATCACGGCGTCTGGGGCGCGTCTCCCGAAGCGCCCCGCCCAACTGCGGTCCTGCGCCGCAGTCGTTCCCGCGCGTGAGCGCCGTGCGCCGCCACGGCGTTGGCACGAGCGCTGCAGTCCTTCCCTCGCGGGAGGCTCGAACCGTGGCCAAAGCCCAATCGCCGGAAATGCTCGTCCGCAACGTCTTCTACCTGATGCTGTTCGGGGTCGTGATCGAGATCATCGTGATGGCGATCCTGCCGCGCGTGAACGTGTGAAGTCGGCCTGACGAGCGGACTGTCACTTCGTTTCCGGCGCGTACGGATTCGGGTCCACGTCCGCGCACAGGCCGTCGCCGTCCTCGTCGTCCGAAGAGTCGTGCGGGCACTTGTCGCACGCGTCGCCCCGGCCGTCGGCGTCGTCGTCGGCTTGGTTCTCGCTCGCGAGATCCGGGCACGTGTCGCACATGTCTTTCACGCCGTCGCCATCTCGATCGCCCATGTCGGCGAAGATCTTCAGGTGGAGCGAGGTGAGCAGGCGCGGCCCACCATGATCACCCGCGCCCTCCACGCGAATGCGCGCGTCCTCGCCTGGCGTGGCCTGCGCAGGAATTGCAACGGTCGCGCTCAGCGTGCCGCGTTCAGTCGCGCGCAGCGGCGGGAACGGACGCTCACCGCCGTCCTGTTCGAGCACTGCGGTGAGCGGCGTGCGCGGCACGAAGCCGCCGCCGGAGAGCAGCACCTGCTGGCCGCGCGCGAACGCGGTGGGGTCGCACTCCATGTACTCCGCGGGGTTCACGTTGAGCCGCGCGCGCAGCCGCTGAGGCTCGTCCTGTGCGCTCACCGCGAGCGCGGCGCCCAACCAGGCGCCAACGACGGCGAGGCGCACGCGCATCACGCGACCTCCCGAGAGCGAGTGGCGCGCAGTGCGGCGAGGCGACCCTGCATCGAGAGCAGCGTGGTCGCGACGAGCGCCCAGCCGAGCGCGCGCACGAGCGCGTCCGTGGGCCACGCGAGCGCGAGGCCGTCGCGTACGACGGGAATGCCCAGCAGCACGAAGTACGCGATGCCGTTCCAGCGCCCGAGCGCGCTCGCGCGCAGCGGGCGGCCCGCGAGCGCGCGCGAGTCGAGCGCGTACTGCGCGAAAGCGGCGAGCACGAGCAGCGGCAGCGGCGCGGGCACGATCCCTAACAATGCGAGCGCGCCGAGCCCGGCGGACACGAACAGCGCATCCGTGACGTGATCGAGGAATCCGCCGAGCGGGCTCGCCTCACCGAAGCGCCGCGCCACGCGTCCGTCGGCGAGATCGGTGCCGACCGCGAGCGCGAACGCCGCGAGCGCGAGCCCAGCGCTGCGCTCGCACAGCGCCCACACGAGCAACGGCGCGAGCACGAGCCGCACACCCGTGAGCGCGTTCGCGCGCGTGAGCAACCGCGACTTCGTCTGCGCCATGCGCGCGATCCTACACCTCGCCCGGTCGCCCTCTGCTCGCCTCCGCGCTGCCTGCAGCTCTGCTTCGCGTGCGCGTTGCGCGCGAAGACGCGCCGCTTGCCGCAGCTACGCTGCGCGCCCCTTCGGAGGTCCGATGCGCACGCTGTCCGCTTTCGCCGCACTTCTCGCGCTGTCGCTGCTTGCCGCCTGTGACTCCGGCGGCGGCGATGCGAACGCCGCAGCGATCAAGCGCGGCAAAGTCGTGTTCGAGACGAATTGCACCGCCTGCCACGCGCGCGACGCGAAGCTCGACGGCCCGGTCGGCCCCGCCATCGCCTGCGCCTCGCTCGAGCTGCTCACCGCGAAAGTGATCCGCAACGAGTACCCGCCGGGCTACACGCCCAAGCGCGACACGCAGGGCATGGCGCCGCTGCCGCACCTCGAGCCGGAGCTGCCCGCCCTCGCGGCCTACCTGGGATCGCTCGGCTGCGAGTGACGCCCGCGGCCTTCAGCCCACGCGCTTCACCGGCGCGAGCGGCTTCGGCTCTGCAGGCTCGCTGTAGAACTGCTGCGCGAATTTCCGATAGATCGCGATCGGCTGCTCGCCTTCGATCAGCGAAGGCCGCGCGACGTAGCGCTTGCGCGCCCAGATCGGCACGTCCGCCATCAGGTCGCTCGTGTAGCCGCGCACGAACAGCTGGCGCAGGATCGGCGCCACGAATGGGACGCGCGGGTTCTTCACGCGCGCGGCGAAGTTCAGCTCGACCTCGTTCGCCGTGATCGGCGTCGGCATCACCAACAAGTCCGCTTCGACGCCGATGCTCGGCATGCGCGCGTGCACGCGCGAGAAGCCGAGGCCGAACACCTCCGCCGAGAAGACGAGCGGCGCGCGGCGATTCGGCATGCCGAGGAAGTCGAGGCTGCGGTTCATCGCGTAGTCGACGTAGAGCACGTGGCCGTCGACGTGCGGCTCGCGCGTCGCGTGCGGATCGCCGTAGCCATGCGTGGGGCCGAAGTGCACGAGGTCGGAGCTGTTCTCGCAAATCTCCTGCGGGTGACCGCGGAACGCGCGGCGCAGGAACTTGAACGAGGTGAAGCCAGGCTGATCGATCGCAGGCGGCTGCCAGTGCGGCGCCTCGCCCTCCGCGTGCCAGTACGCGAGCACGATCCCGTTGCTCTCGCGGAGCGGCAGCGTGCGGAGGCGCACGCGCGGAGGTGTGCGGCCATCGGGCGTCGCCGCGCAAGCGCCGTCGCGGGCATAGGCGAAGCCATGGAACGGGCAGTGCAGCCGGTCGCCGCGCACCTTGCCGCCGCCGAGGTGCGCGCCGAGATGCGGGCAGTACGCGTCGTTCATCACCGCGGCGCCGCTCGCGTCGCGCCACATCACCCACTCGCGGCCGAAGTACTTCTTCTCGAGCACGCGACCCGCTTTGAGCTCGCGCGTCGTGGCGACGGCGAACCAGCCATTCGGGATCGATTCGTAGGGAACGGTCACGCGCGGGGGCCTCGGTGCGAAGCGGGCAAGTTAGGCGTCGCGCCCCCGGACCGCAGCAGAGCCGTCCCCGTAGCCGCGAATCCGCCGGCGCTGCCACGCGAGCGCGAGGCGGCGCAGCCCGCGCTCGAGCCATGGCGCGCGCGTGGTGTCCAGCTCGCGCCCGTCGCGCAGGCGCGTCACGACCTCGCCGCGCGCAAGCAGCTCCTCGCCGCCCGGGAGGAGAGTTCGCACGGGTGCGTCGCTCGCGAGCACGTCCTCGACGCCGCTGATGCGCACGGGCATCGCCTCGCGGTAGCGCACCGCGATCGCGCGCAGCCGCGCGCTGGCGGCGAGCGCGCCGGGTTTCGCCTCGCGAATCGCGAGCACGCTGTGCGCGCCCTCGAACACGACGTCGAGCACGGCGCCCAAGCGATCGGGGCGATCCTCGATGTCGAGCTTTCCCTGCAGCCAGAGGCACTGGTACGCGCGGCAGATGTGCGGGCGACGCGCGTAGATCGTGCAGCCGCGGGCGCCGAGCGCCGCGCACGAGATGCCGCCGAGTTTCTTCAACTCGTCGACCCGCAAGACCGTGCAGCACAACGTGCAATCGCCGCAGGAACGCGCGGGCTCCTGCGGCGATTGCATGAGTCGAGCTTGCTAGGGCTAGCTGTTGATGAGCAGCCCCGCACCGAACAGCACCACCGAGAGCGCGAGGCCGAAGTGGATCACGCCCGAGACGGTCGTGAGGTACTTCTGGCGCGCCGGCGCCGCGGGGCCGATCGCGTTGAACTCGAGCAGACCGACGAGCACTGCGAACACCACCCAGTAGATCGCGTCGTTCGTGCCGTCGTTGAAGCCGCCCGGCGCGTGTCGAGCGGAGCCCATGAACAGCAGCATCGGGATCGAGAACATCGTGTTGGTGCGCGACGTGCGAGCCGCGAGCGCGGCCTTGTCCGGCGTGCCATCGACCGGCTTCCCGCCCGCCGCGGTCTGCTCCGCGCTCTTGATCACGAAGTCGCGCTGCGCGGGCCAAATCACGAACCACACGTTTGCCCACATCACGGTGCCGAGCAGGCCGCCGGTCAGGATGCGGGTCATGTAGCCGTCACTCAGCGCGACGCCGTGGCCGAGCTGCATCAGCACGATCAGCCAGCCCGAGATGAACGTGAACATCGCGCCCCAGCGGAACCACCACATCGCGGTCGGCACGAGGCCGCGGGTCATGTCGCGCTTCACGCTGCCGCCGAGCTCGGTGCCGAAGAACGGCGTCTGTACGAAGTTGAAGTAGTAGAGCATGCCGATCCACACGACCCCGGCGAGGTAGTGGAGCCAGCGGAATCCGAACTCGATGTACTGGGTGAGTGCGCTGTCCATGCGTGGGCCTCCTGAACGCGCGCGCATTCTATGGCGCTGCGAGTTGGGATTGAAAGCCCCAGCGCCGCGTTTCTTGCCGCGAACTCTGGCTGGCGTTGGATGGCTGCTCGATGTCGAGGCGACTCCGAGTAGGTCGGCCGAGGCAGCAAGCGAAGCGCGCAGCGAGGCGAAGTCTTCGGAGCCGAGCGGAGTCAACCAGGAAGATCGGATCTTGGAACGGCTGAGAGCCGTTCCAAGATGCGCCCCCAGCCGAGGCGCGAGCACAACGCCGCGAACGCGTCGCGATCGGGGCCGCGCCACGCGGTGTCTTCGGCGCGCGCGTCGAAGCCCGGCACGTCGCGCACCACGGTCGCGAGCGCGCGAACGCGCAGCGCCTGCTCGCGGTGCGCGCGCCAGCTCGCGGCGAGCTTCTCCGCGCCGCGCACGGGCACACCGGCCCAGCGCGCGGCGTCCTCGGGAATCGCCTCGAGCGAGCCGAACGCGGCGAGCGCGGCAGCCGCGGTCTTCGCGCCGAAACCGGGCACGCCGGGCAGGTCGTCGACCTTGTCGCCGAGCAGCGCCAAGTAATCAGGGATCTGCGCCGGCGCGACGCCGAACTTCGCGCGCACGCCGTCCGCGTCGAGCGTCGTCTCGCGCGCGAGATCGTGGAAGCGCACCGCGCCGTCTTCGCGCACGAGCTGCGTGAGATCTTTGTCCGCGCTCACGACCTCGGCGTGCAAGCCCGCCTTCAGCGCGCGCTCGGCGAGCGTCGCGATCACGTCGTCGGCCTCGTAGTCGGGCTGCTCGTGCGCCGCGATGCCGAGCGCACGCGACACCTCCATGCAGATCGCGAACTGCGGCGCGAGGTCGGGCGGCACCTCGGTGCCGCGCGACTGCTTGTAGGCGGGGAAGAGCTTGTTACGGAAGCTCGTGATGGCGTGATCGAAGCAGGCCGCGACATGCGTCGGCTCGCGCTCGCGCAGAAAGCGCAGCAGCGTGTTCGCGTAGCCGTACGCCGCGCCGGTGGGCGTGCCGCCCGGCGCCGGCATCGCGGGCAGCGTGACCCACGCGCGGAAGATGTAGACCGGCGCGTCGATCAGGTAGACGAGCGGAGGCCGAGTCACGGCCTAACGCCTGCGGCCTTCGAAAACCGACTCCGAGACGAAATCCGCCGCCTTGTTCACGTCGACCTCGCGCTTCTCGCCGCTGCCGCGGAAGAAGACTTCGAGCTTGCCCCCAGCCAGGCCCTTCGGCCCGATCGTCACGCGCACGGGAATCCCGATCAGCTCCGCGTCCTTGAACTTCACGCCGGGGCGCTCGTCGCGGTCGTCGAGGATCGTGTCGACGCCGAGCTTCGTGAGCGCGTCGTAGAGCCGTTCGCCGGCTTCGCTCGTGGCGACCTCGTTCGGGTTGAGCACGGTCACGGCCACCTCGAAGGGCGCGACGTTCACGGGCCACTTGAGGCCGTTCGCGTCGTTCCTGCGCTCCGCGATCGCGGCGAGCAGGCGGCCCACGCCGATGCCGTAGGAGCCCATGATGATGGGGATGTTCTTCCCGTCCTCGGCCTGCACGCTCGCACCGAGCGTCTCGCTGTACTCCGTGCCGAGCTTGAAGATGTGGCCTACCTCGACGGTCTTCTTCACGTCGAGCTTGCTCTCGCACATCGGGCACGGCTCGCCGGCCGTAACGAGTCGCAGCTCCATCCACTGCGAGATCGCGATGTCGCGCGCGACGTCGACGCTCCGCAGGTGAAAGTCGTCGGCGTTCGCGCCCGTCGTCATGCCGCGGCGGCCGTGCAGCGCGGCGTCGGCGATCACGCGCACGCCCGAGACGCCCACCGCACCGAGGCTGCCCGCGCTCGCGCCGAGCGCGGCGCGAATCTCGCCCGCGTGCGCGGGGCGCACTTCGCGCGCGCCGGTGCCGTCGATCAGCTTCTGCAGCACGAGCTGATGGTCGCCCCGTAACAACACGAGCGTGGTCTTGCCGTCGACGACGTAGACGAGCGTCTTGATCTGCCGATCGGCTGCGGCGCCGCCGCTCATGCGCGCGAGATCGTCGATCGTGCGCACGCCGGGCGTCGGGAACTTCTCGGGCGCCGGCACGCTCTCGGGATCCGCGACCTCGGGCAACAGCGAGGTCGCCTTCTCCACGTTCGCCGCGTATCCGCATGCGCTACACGCGGCCACCCAGTCTTCGCCCGCGTCGGTCTCCGCCATGAACTCGACGCTCTCGCTGCCGCCCATCGCGCCCGACGACGCCTGTACCGCGATCGTCTCGAGCCCGCAGCGCTCGTAGATCTTGCGATACGCGTCGAAGTGATTCTGGAACGAGCGATCGAGCCCGGCCTGATCCTTGTCGAACGAGTACGAATCCTTCATCACGAACTCGCGCACCCGTAACAACCCCGACTTCGGGCGCTCCTCGTCGCGAAACTTCGTCTGGAACTGGAACCACGTCTGCGGCAGCTGGCGGTGCGAGCGCAGCTCCTTCGCGAGCGTGGTGAACACCTCCTCGTGCGTCATCCCGAGGCAGGCGTCGGCGCCGTGGCGATCCTTGAGGCGGAACATCGTGGCGTCGATCGCATCCCAGCGTCCCGACTTCTTCCACAGCTCCGCGGGGTGGAGAGCAGGCAGCGTGAACTCCTGCGCGCCGATCTTCTCCATCTCGCTGCGAATGACCGCCTCGATCTTCTTGGCGACGCGGTGCCCGAGCGGCAGCAGCGAGTACGTGCCCGAGGCGAGCTGGCGGATGAAGCCGCCGCGCACGAGCAGCTTGTGCGAGATGGCCTCGGCGTCCGCCGGGTCGTCGCGAAGCGTGGGGATGAAGGCGGCGGTCCAGCGCACGGCGGGCTCCTCGAAGCTGCGATGAAGGCGCGGGAGCCTAGCCGCACGCGGCGCGAGCGAAGAATCCCAACTCGGCGTCAGACGCGAATTCCGCGATTCCGCGGAATCGCTAGCTCAGCGTCAGACGCCAAGTCCTCGATTCCGCCCTAGCTCAGCGCCGTGCCGTTCTCCGGATCGCGCGCGAAGCGGTCGAACGCGGCCATCAGCTTCTGCGTGAGTGCGCCGGCTTCGCCGCGCCCGATGCGCGCGCCGTCGAGGCTCGCGACCGGCACGACCTTCGCGCCGCTGCCGGTGAGGAACACCTCGTCGGCGGCGACGAGGTCGTAGCGCCCGAGCGTGCGCTCCTCCGCGGGCACGCCGAGCGCCGCGGCGATCTCGAGCACGCTCGCGCGCGTGATGCCCTCGAGCGCGCCGTCGCTCGCGGGCGGCGTGAGCAGCTTGCCGCCGCGCACCGCGAACACGTTCGCGACGGTCGCCTCCGCCACCGCGCCCGCGGTGTTCAGCAGCAGCGCTTCGTCCGCTCCCTGGCGCTTCGCCTCTTGCTTCGCGAGCGCGTTGTTCAGGTAGTTGAGGCTCTTCACGCGTGGGTCGCGCACGTCCGGCGCGGGCGCGCGTCGGCTCGACGTGATCATCGTGATGCCGCTGCGCAGCTTCGCTTCGGTGAACAGGCGGATCTTGTCGACGATGCAGGCCACGAACGGCGCGGCGCAGCTCGTAGGGTCGACGCCGAGCTCGCCGACGCCGCGCGAGACGACGAGGCGGATGTACGCGTCCTGCTCGCCGCTCGCGCGCACGTACTCGCGCGCGGTGGCGAGCGTGAGCGCGCGCATCGCCTCGCGGCCGCCGGGCAGCGCGAGGCCGAGGCAGCGCGCGCCGATCTCGAGTCGGTCCATGTGCTTCTCGCAGCGGAAGAGGCGCTCGCTGTACACGCGCATGCCCTCGAACACGCCGTCGCCGTAGAGAAAGCCGTGGTCGAGCACCGAGACCTTGGCGTCGGCGCCGTCCACGATGCGGCCGTCGATCCAGACTTTCATGACGCTTCTCCGTGGGAGTGCGGGCTGCGCCGCCACGCCGGATCGCGACCGGCGTGGCGCAGGGAGATGAGGCGCGCGGCGGCGACTGCGCGCTGCGCGATCGCGTGGGGGCCGAGCGCGTCGAGGCGCGGCGTGGGCGCCGCGAACGCGATCGCTCCGAGGAACGCGGGCGGCTCGCTCGCGCCGAGGATCGGCGCGGCGGCAACCGAGAGGCCCTCGATCCACTCGCCGCGATTCAGCGCGAAGCCTTCACTGCGCGCGCGCTCGATCGCCGCGGCGACTGCCTCGTGGGCGAGCTGCGTGACGGACGTGAACGCGACCGGCGGATGCTCCGCGAGCGGGAAGCGCGCGGGATCGAAGGCCATCGCGAGCCGGCCAACCGCGGTCGCCGCGACCGGCACGGTCTGCCCCACACGCGGCGCGGCGCGCAGAAAGCCCTGCCCCTCGGCCTTGTCGAGCACCACGAGCTCGCGGCCGCGCGGGGCAACGAGGAACGCGGTCTCGCCGGTGGCCGCCGCCTCGGCTTCGAGCACGGGACGTGCGAGCGCCGCGATCGGCTCGCGCTCGAGGGAGCCGAGGCCGAGCGCGATCAGCGCGGGCCCGCAGCCGTAGCGCCCGTAGGCGTCCTGCTCGGCAAAGCCGCGGCGCACGAGCGTCTTCAGCAGCCGATGCGCGCTCGACTTGGGCACGCCCAGCGCCCGCGCGATCTCGGTGATCCCCCGCGGCCCGCCCGCATCGTGGAGGTGCTCGAGGAGGTCGATCGCCTTGTCGAGGCTGGTGAGGTTGTCCATCTCGGTCCTGGCAAGAGCGAGACCGCAGGGCGCGCGTCTGACGCCGAACTAGCGATTGGTTCTGATATTCGGAACGATTTCCCTAATAACGAGACACTCTATCGCCGCGCGCGGCGGACTGGAAGCAGAAAACTCTGCTTCCATCGATTTTTTCGTCGGCTAGAGTCGCGCGCGCTGCCGACGCCCCGCTGCAGCCCCCTCGCCGGCGCACCCGTGACCGATCCGACAACGACGCCCAGTGCAGCGAGGCAAAGCGTGGCCGACTTCGAGCGCATCGAGACCGCAGCCGAGCTGGAGACGCTCGCGCGCGACTTGGCGCAGCAGAAGGTCATCGCGATCGATACGGAAGCGGACAGCTTCTACCACTACTTCGACAAGACCTGCCTGATCCAGGTCGGCACGAAGCGCGGCATCTACCTGATCGATCCCCTCGCGATCGGCGGACCCGAAGAGCTCGCGCCGCTCGGCCCGGTGCTCGCGTCGCCCGACGTGCGCAAGATCTTCCACGCCGCCGAGTACGACCTGTTCGTGCTGCGCCGCGATTGCGGCTTCACGACCGCGAACCTCTTCGACACGATGATCAGCGCGCAGCTGCTCGGCTATCCGGCGATCGGGCTCGCAGCGCTGGTCGAGCGCCACTACGGACTCAAGCTCCCGAAGGACGAGCAGCGCTCCGACTGGTCGGCGCGCCCGCTCACCGACAGTCAGCTCACCTACGCCGCCGCCGACGTCGCGCACCTAATCACTCTTGCCGACCGGCTCGAACGCGAGCTCGAGAAGGCGAAGCGGCTCGAGTGGGCGCACGAAGAGTTCGACGCGCTCACGCGCCGCAGCTGGCCCGAGCGCTCGTTCGACAAGCTCGGCTACCTGCGCATCAAGGGCGCGCGCGGCATGACACCCGAGAACCTCGGCGTGTTGCGCGAGCTCTACCTCGTGCGTGATCGGCGCGCGCGCGAGATCGATCGCCCCCCGTTCAAAGTGCTCGCGAACCGCACGCTGCTCGAGATCGCGGAGACGAAGCCGCTGACGGAAGCGCAGCTCGCCGCGGTGAAGGGCGTCACGGAGCTCGTGCTGCGCCGCTTCGGGCGCGAGGTGCTCACCGCGGTCGAGCGCGGCATCGAGAAGAAGCACGGACCGCTGCCGCGGCGCAGCGAAGGCGAAGGGCCCGTGCGGCGGCGCATCGACCGCCACGCCGAGCGCTACGTCGCCGCGCTGAAGCGCTGGCGCACGGCGCGCGCGAAAGAGCTCTCGCTCGACCCCGGCGTGCTCTTCCCCAACGCCACCCTCGAGACCGTGGCCACGCAGCGCCCGTCCTCACGCGACGAACTCGCGGCGATCCCCGGCATCAAGGGCTGGTTCCACCGCCAATTCGGCAGCGAAGTCCTCGCCGCCCTCTCGACGGAAGCGACGCAGCCGTAGCGAGCGGCTTCGTTTCTTCGCGCGCGGTGTGCTGGACTCGGTGCAGCGACCGAACGCGGCTCGGGAAGCGAAAGCGCCCCAGTGCCGCAACGCGGCGCAGGGCGCGCGCAGCGAGGCGAAGCCGAGCGGAGAGTCGTAAAGACCTGAAATGCACAACGGCCTCCCAGAACCTTTCTGGGAGGCCGTTCAACTTGGGAGAGCGGAGTCTCAGACCTTGGCGGGTGCCCTTGGGGGGCTGCGCCTTTCGGCGCTTCTGAGTCTCCTCTCTCGGATCTGCTGGTTCGCGCGCCCGATGGAACCAACCGATCCAGCCAAGTTATGCGTTCGAGCTAGAGCACATCGCGTGCCAGGGCTCGCACCTCGCCCCGTCGAGTGCGCAACGCATTGATCTGCAATGACTTCTTATGGTGTGCGCGCCAGCGCGCGTGCCGCGACTGCCGCCAACTTCGATGGCACGCGCGGCGACGCGAGAACCGCGGCCCCGCGATCTACGCGCGAGATCGAGGCGCGGGGCCCGTATTCCCGCACTGCGCGGCAGCGCCGCACTCGGCGGCACTTTCCCGGGCGGCGCGCGCGAATGACCTGCTGGCATTTCTCGGACCAACGGTCTCTAGAGAACGGCCCCTGGTTGCTCTGTTGATCGACCTCGCGCGGCAAACTCTGCCGGCGTGAGATTGCCGAGACTCGAGTGCGGACGGACGGTGT
>VGRF01000025.1 GCA_016875395.1 Deltaproteobacteria bacterium
TCCGCCTCGCGCAGAATCTTCACCATCTGCTCTTCCGTAAACCGACTCTTCTTCATGGGGGCTTCCTTTCCGTCGGAAGCCATTCTCTCTCAAGAATCAGTCGGTCCGAGAATCGGCCAGCAGGTCAGCGCGACGTGCAAACGCTTGAACTGCCTGGACGATTGGA
Source organism: Deltaproteobacteria bacterium (assembly GCA_016875395.1). Classification (NCBI taxonomy): domain Bacteria; kingdom Pseudomonadati; phylum Myxococcota; class Myxococcia; species Deltaproteobacteria bacterium. Next base: position 167 of record VGRF01000025.1, read on the forward strand.
ATCGCGCTGAGAACACCGAGCGCGAGCAAGCCCCAACCTGGAACGGGGTAGTCCGAGCCGAGGCGGTCGAACACGGCTAGCGCTGTGGCGGCTGACCACTGGGCGACAAACGTCGCGGCACGGCGAACTTGTGGAACCAGCGCGAGGATGACTCCGCCGACGACCGTCGCGATCACACCATTTCTGATTGGATGAGTTTCCCGGTCTGCCAATCTGCAATCCGGCTTCGCGTACCCGCAGGAAGGAATTCACCGTTCCGCGGGCAGTCTGTCCGCTTGATTGGCTCGGCACAACGGGCCGGATCAGACTCGCGGGGCCGGAAACGACTGCCGCCAGCTTTACAGGTACACGCGAAACCGTGCACGGAGCCGGACCACCGTGTGCGTGCGGCGCGTTGGACCAGCCTTAGCTCTTTACCCTTTTCGCTCTTGACCTAGATGCGAATCTAGAGCGAAAATCCCTCCATGCTCTCACCCCCCAAGAGAGCCATCGCGCTCGGCGCGGTGGGCGGCGTCTCTTCGCGCGCGGCGGCTGGCTCGGCGAGCCGGTCCGCCGCGTGCGGGGAGCCCGACGGCGGCGAACCCCTCGAATGCGCTCCTGAGAGCGCGGCGGACCCGGAGGCGAACGATGCGTGGGATCCTCGAACCGGCGATGAGCTCGTCATTCAACGCGGCGAAGTGCGCACCTACGCGCTTCGTGCGCTGGACGGCGCGCGCGAAGCGGCGCGAAGCAGCGCCGAGGCCATCGCTCGGCGACTGCACGGAGAGCGCGAGCAGGAAGCTCGGCTCACCGCCCTACTCCACGACCTGCGCGCCGACGTTCAGGCCGGGGGCGCCCCTCAGCTAAGCGCGGCGCGGCTCGCGACGGGCCTGCCCGCGGTCGATCAGCTGCTCGGCGGCGGCTTCCCACGCGGGCGGCTCGCCGAGATTGCGGGGCCGCTTTCCGCGGGCCGCACCTCGCTCGCGCTCGCGCTGCTCGCCGAAACCACGCGGCGCGGCGCGCTCGCGAGCGTGATCGACATCGCCGACGCCTTCGACCCGAGCTCCGCCCACGCGGCGGGCGTCGATCTCGCGCGCGTGCTCTGGGCACGACCGCTCGCGGTGGCCGAAGCGCTGCGCTGCGCCGAGCACGTGCTCAGCGCGGGTGGCTTCGAGCTCGTGCTCGTCGACCTCGCCTTCGCCGCCGCGCGCGAAAGCCCGCGCATTCCCGATGCCGCGTGGCCGCGCCTGCGCAAGCACGCCGCCAGCGCGAGCGCAGGCCTCGTGCTGCTCACGCGCGACCGCCTCGCCGGCGCCTCCGCCGATCTCGCGCTCGAGCTCGCCAGCGCGCGCGCCTGTTTCGCCGCGCAGCCCGCCTGGCTCGAAACACTCGAAGGCCACGTCCACCTCGTCCGCAACCGCGCCGGCCCGACGAGCGCCGCGCGCATCCGCTTCGCGCACACCGCCGCCGCGTGAAGGCGCGCGATCCCTAACAACCCACCGCCAGGAGAAAGCGGCCACGCTTCCAAGCAGTCGCCCCGCCTCACCCCCACCCCATGCGCCCCCCGCGCGACACCGAAATCGAGCGCGCGTTCCCGAGTGCCGAGGAACGCGAGGCGAGCGCTCACGCCGAAACCAAGAAGCGAAGCGCCGCCCCAACCCAGCAACGCGCACCTGACGACGAAACGCGTGCTCGATGGGAGCCGCAAGCCGCGAGCGCCCAAGCAGGTACGGGCTCGATGCGTGACGCGGCGCGCAGCGAGCCGGAGTCCGCGGAGGCGAGCGAAGCCAAAGAAAAACCGCGGCCACGTCACGACGAGACTCAGCCCGGCGGTGGTGATTCCACAAAACACCTCGCTCCCTGCAGGCCACCGGCCGCGGCGCGCATCGCCTGCCTGCTCGTCCCCGCTCTCCCCCTCGCCGCGGAGTTACGCGCGGATCCCGAGCTGCGCGGTCGCGCGCTCGCGATCGCGTCGGCGCCGGGGCCGCGCGGCGAGGTGATCGCGTGCTCGCCTGAAGCGCTCCGCGCGGGCGTGCGCGTGGGCAGCGGCGTCGTGCACGCGCGCGCGGCTTGCGCGCAGCTCGCGGTGCGCGTGCTCTCGCCTGCGCGCGAGCGCGCCGCGCGCGAAGCGCTGCTCGACGCCGCGCTCGCCTGCGCGCCCCGCGCCGAGCTGGCGCCGCCGGCGACCGGCTTTCACGCCGCCGAAGCCGCCGTGTTCGTCGACGCGCGCGGCGTCACCTCGCTCCATCGCAGCGAGGCCGGCTTCGCGGCCGCGCTCGCCGCGTACGCCGATAAGCTCGGCTTGGCCGCGCACGTCGCCATCGCCAGCACCCGCGGCACCGCGCTGATCGCCGCGCGCCTGTTGGCGGCGACTCCGGCACACGGCGCCAGCGAGTGCAGAGCGCGCGTCATCGCCGCCGGAGAAGACGCGGAGTTTCTCGCTCCGCTCTCGCTCGACCTGCTGGGCCCGGAAGATGCGCTCAGCGACGCGCTCTCGCGCTTCGGCCTGCGGCGCGTGGGCGACTTGTTACGGATTCCCGAGCGCGCGCTGGTGAACCGCCTCGGCCCCTCGCTCCTGCCGCTACTCGCGCTCGCACGCGGCGAGGACTCGGCGGCGCCGCCGCGCGCGCCGGATGCGGCGCTGTTCGAGGAAGGCAGCGACCTCGAGGCGCCCGTCGCGCAGCTGGAGCCGCTGCTGTTCGTGCTGCGCGGCCTGCTCGCGCGGCTCGCCGACAGGCTCGCGAGCCGCGGCCTCGCGTTCGGCGAGATCGGCCTCGCGCTCGCGCTCGACGGCGGCGGGCGCGACGAGCGCACGCTCGGCCTCGCCGCGCCCACGCGCGACGTGCGCGTGCTCTTGCGCATCGCCGCGCTCGCGCTCGAAGCCACGCCGCCGCGCGCCGCCGTCGACGCGATCTCCGTAACGACTCGCGGCGCCGAGCTGCGCGGCGACCAGCTCGACTTCTTCGCACCCGCCGGCCCCGCGCCCGCCGCGCTCAGCCGCACGCTCGCCGAGCTCGCTGCGCTGTGCGGAGAGGGTCGCGTCGGCGCCCCCGCACTCGCGAACGCGCACCGCCCCGACGCGTTCGCGCTCGCGCCGTTCGTGCTGCCCGCGAGCGCAGCGCGCAGCGAGGCCGCGCCACGACGGCGCGGTGATCGCGCGCGCGCGGAGTCGCGTGCGCGCCCCATCGCGGAGAACGCCGCGAGCGGCGCGCCGCACTGCAGCGATCTCGCGAGCGCGCCGCAGCCCCGCGCCGATCTCGCCGCCCCACGCGCCCCTGCCGTGCGCGCGCTGCGCCCGCCGCTTGCCGCTGCGGTTCGCAGTGCGCGCGGCGCACCGCAGTGGGTGCAGAGCGCACTCGCGAACGGCGAGGTGCTGCGCTGCGCCGGCCCGTGGCGCACCACCGGCCAGTGGTGGAGCGAGGAGCGCTACGCATTCGACCACTACGACGTCGCGACCGCCGACGGCGCCGTCTTCCGCCTGCGCCGCGACCTGCTGCACGAGCGCTGGGAGATCGATGGGGTGTTCGATTGAGGCCGGTGCGACGACGCCCCCATTCCGCGGCCCCTTCTCCGGATCCTACTCTCCCCTCGTGACCGCCCACTCCCGCACGATCCTGCACGCCGACATGGACGCCTTCTACGCGTCCATCGAGCAGCGCGACGACCCCGCGCTGCGCGGGCGCCCGGTGATCGTGGGCGGCACGAGCGCGCGCGGCGTCGTGTCGGCCGCCAGCTACGAGGCGCGCAAGTTCGGCGTGCGCAGCGCGATGCCGGGCTTCGAAGCGCGCCGGCTGTGCCCCGACGGCGTGTTCCTGCGCGGCGACATGACGAAGTACGCGCGCGAGTCGAAGCGCATCTTCGCGATCTTCGAGCGCTTCACGCCCGCCGTGGAGGGGCTTTCGCTCGACGAGGCATTCCTCGATCTCACGGGCACCGAGCGCTTGTTAGGGACGGCGCGCGCCGTGGGCGAGCGCCTGCGGCGCGAGGTGCGCGCGGAGACCGGGCTCGCGGTTTCGGTGGGCATCGCGCCGGTGAAGATGGTCGCGAAGATCGCGAGCGATTCGGCCAAGCCCGACGGCCTGCGCGAGGTCGCCCCTGGCGAAGTGCGCGCGTTCCTCGACCCGCTGCCGGTGGGGCGCCTATGGGGCGTCGGCGCCGTCGCCGAAGCGCGGCTCACGAAGCTCGGCCTGCGCACGATCGGCGATCTCGCGCGGCTCGATCGCGAGCGCGCGCACGCATGGCTCGGCGACTGGGGAGTGGCGATGGCGCGGCTCGCGCGCGGCGAGGACGTGCGCGACGTCGAGCCCTATCGCGACGCCGTCTCGATGAGCGAGGAGAACACGTTCGCGGGCGACGTGAGCGACCGCGCGGTGCTCGACGCCGCGATCCTCGCGCATGCGGACTCGGTGGCGCGCCGCTTGCGCAAGAGCGGCGAGCAAGGCCGCACGGTCGTGCTGAAGTTGAAGCTCGCGCGTCGCGTCGCCGCGGGCCCACGCGGCTACCCGCTGCTCACGCGCCGCGCCACGCTCCTCCAGCCGACCGACGACGGCGACGTCATCGCGACCACGGCGCGCCAGTTGTTGCGGGAATCCGGGCTCGCGGAGCCCGTGCGCCTGCTCGGCGTCGGCGTGACGAACCTCGCACCTGCGAACCCCGAGCAACTCGCGCTCGGCGCGGACGGCGAGGCGCGCACGAAGCGCGCGAGCCTCAACAAGGCGCTCGACGCGCTCGCGGACCGCTTCGGCAAGCACGCCGTCCACCGCGCCGAACAGGCCGACGTGAGTCGCGCCGCGCTCTCGGATCAGATCAAGCGCGGCGAATGAGCCTAGAACCCATCTCAAAATTCCTCCCGTCGCCGGGCGCGCGTCTTTGTCCGTCTGGCTTCGTTGCGCTTCGCTCGAAGTATCGACGGATACGCCTTCGCTCGCGCGCCTCGCCAGCCGGCCAAATCCGCGCGCCGGGCTCGGTCCGGAATTCCGAGATGGGTTCTAGTAGCGCGTCGGGTTCGAGAGCAGGCCCCAGTTCCACGCGAACCACGCGAGCGCGAGGAACGCGAGCGCGGGCAGCGCGCGGCCCAGGCGGCGCCAGCGCGAGAGCGAGGGATCGCGAAGCGCGCGCCAGCCGAGTGGAAGGCACGCGAGCGAGAGCGCCGCCGCGACCCACAGCAAGCCCACCGCCACGAGCAGGGGCGTGTCGTTCCCGCTCGAGAATCGCCAGAACGCGCTCGCTGCCGAGCCCGAAAACGCGAGGATCGCGGCGAACGCACCGAGCCAGAGCGCCGCGGTGGCGGTGAAGAGCGCGCGCTGGGTGAGCGGGCGCGGCGGTGCGGGCGCGGCGCGGAACGAACGGCGCGCGACGAGGCCCGCGAGTGGCGCCACGAGAGTGACGAGAACCACCGCGAGCGCGGGCAGCAGCACCGAGAGCGAGAAGCGCAGCGTGTCGACGAAGCGCGCCCGCTCGAACGTCAGGCCTGGGAACCACGGCAGGACGTGCGTGACTCGCCCGGGCTCGTCGCGCGCGAACTCGATCTCGAGCTCGCCGTCCTCGGAGCGGAACCGATACGGCGCGACTTCCCGCCACGTGCGCGTGTTGCCCGCCGCGTCCGTCAGCCCTTCGCCTTCGATGCGATGAGCGTCCCGCGCCGTCACGCGCGTTTGCGAGAGCAGGCCGAGTACGCGCATCAGCGAGCGATCCGAGCGTCGCGTCGTCATGTACGTGCCCGCGACTTCGTGCGCGTGGCCGGGCTCGATCGCGACGGCGTGCTCGCGGCGGCGCTCCGCGAAGTAGCGCTTCACGAGCGCGGGCACGAGCGCCTGGCGCAGCAAACGCCCGCCGTTGCCGAGGCTGTTCTGCGCGACGAACACCCCGAAGCCGTGCTCGGGCGAGACGGCCAGCTCGCTGTGGAAGTACGAGAGGTCGCCGCCGTGCCCTAACAAGCGCACGCCGTGCGGGCGCGACTCCATGATCGCGAGGCCGAGCGCGTTGCCGGCGACCGTCACCTGCGGCTCCAGCCAGCGCGCAAACGCATCGTGCGAAAGGACGCGCGCGCCGTCGAGCTCTCCGCGGCCGAGCAGCATGCGCATGAAGCGCGTCATCGCGGCGCCGCTCGCGGTGAGCGCACCTGCGGGCGCATCGTGGATGAACTCGAACGGCCCCGGCGGCTGCGACGCGACCGCGTAGCCCTGCGACATGCGCGCGGCGAACCGCGCTGGCAGCGGCTGCTCGAAGGTCGCGTCCATCGCGAGCGGCGCGAACACGCGCTCCGCCACGAGCTGCTCGAAAGGGGCGCCGCTCTGGCGCTCCGCGATCGCGCCCGCGAGCGCGACGCCGTAGTTCGAGTACGACGGCCACTTCTCAGGCTCGAACGTGCGCCCCGGAAGATGCGTGCGCACGAACTGCGCGAGCGGCGGCACGGGCACCGGCGAGCCGAGATTGCGCAAGCGTTGCTCGAATCCCGCGCGATGCGTGAGCAGCTGGCGCAGCGTGACGGGCTTCCCGAACGCGGGTGGAATCTCGAAGTCGAGGTACGCGTTCGCGTCCGCATCGAGATCGAGCTCGCCCTTCTCATCGAGCTGCAGCACCGCCAGCGCCGTGAACAGCTTGCTGATCGACGCCATCCGAAAGTACGTGTTCTCGTCCACGGCGATGCGCTTCGCGATGTCGGCGAAGCCGTAGCCCTTCACGAACGCGACCTCGCCGCCCGCGACGACGCCGACGACCGCGCCCGCGACGTCGTTCTTCGCGAGCTCCGCCTCCACGATGCCGTCGACGAACGGCTCGAGATCCGCGCGCGACGGAACGGGGCGCGCTTGCGCGAGCCCGTGCGATGCGAGGATCAAGCACGCCGCCGCCGCGAGGAAGCCGTTCTTCATGCGGGAATCCTGCGCGCGCGAAGCCGCTGTCAATCGCGCTCGCGCGCTCGATGCGAGTGGTTACGGTGCCGCGATGACTGCCGCCGCGATCTCCGAAGAACGCAGCGCCGCCCACGGCGTGCGCTGGAACCTCTCCCATCTCTATGAGGAGCCTGCGCGCGCCGCGATCGACCGCGACCTCGCGGCTTCGCTCGCTGCCGCGAACGCCTTCGCCGCGCGCTACCGCGGCCGCGTCGCGCAGCTCGGCGCGCGCGAGCTCGCCGAGTCCGTCGACGCGTACGAAGCCGCGCTGAAGCCGGCGTCGCGCGCGGGCGCGTACGCCTCACTGCAGTTCGCCGCGGACACGCAGACGCCCGCGCACGGCGCCCTCGTGGCGCACGTGCAGGAGAAGGGCACCGAGGTGCGCAACGCGCTGCGCTTCTTCGAGCTCGAGTGGATCGCGGTCGACGCCGCGCGTGCCGAGTCGTTGTTGGCGGACCCCGCGCTCGCGAAGCGCCGCCACTATCTGGCCGCCGCGCGCCGCTATCGGCCCCACGTCCTCAGCGAAGCCGAGGAGCGCATCCTCGACGAGACCGCGAACCAGGGCTCGCGCGCGTGGTCGCGCCTGTTCGACGAAACGGTGGCCAGCCTGCGTTTCACGCCGGTGCTCGCGGGCAAGCCCGAGGAGCGCGGGCTCGAAGAGACGCTCGCGCTGCTCTACGACGCACGCCGCGAACGCCGGCAAGCGGGCGCCGCCGCGCTCACCGAGGGCCTCCGGAACAGCTCGCGCGTGATCGCGTTCGCGCTGAACACGCTCGTCGCGAGCAAGGCCACCGAGGACCGGCTGCGCAAGTACGCCGGTATGATGGACGAGCGGCATCTCGCGAACGAGATCGAGGCCACCTCGGTCGACGCGCTGATGAGCGCCTGCGAGCGCGCCTTCCCGCTCGTGCAGCGCTACTACCGGCTCAAGGCGAAGCTGTTAGGGATTCCGCAGCTCGCCGACTACGACCGCTACGCCCCGCTCTTCGAAGAGAAGCGCGCGCGCAGCTGGGCGGAGGCGCGAGACATCGTCCTGCGCAGCTACCGCGCCTTCTCGCCCGAGATCGCGAACATCGCTTCACGCTTCTTCGCGGGCGACTGGATCGACGCCGAGGTGCGTCCCGGCAAGAGCGGCGGCGCGTTCTGCGCGACCACGCTGCCCGAGCTCCACCCTTACGTGCTGATGAGCTTCACGGGCGAGTCGCGCGACGTGATGACCCTCGCGCACGAGCTCGGTCACGGCGTGCACTCTGTGCTTGCCGAGCCGTGCGGCCTGCTCGAGCAGCAAGCGCCGCTCACCACCGCCGAGACCGCGAGCGTGTTCGGCGAGATGCTCGTGTTCCGCGCGCTGATGAAGGAAGAGAGCGACCCGAAGGCGCGCCTCGCGCTGCTGTGCGGAAAGCTCGAGGACGCGTTCGCCACGGTGTTCCGCCAGGTCGTGCTCACCCGCTTCGAGGAGAAGCTCCACGCCGCGCGCCGCAGCGAGGGCGAGCTGCCGGCGGCGCGCATCAACGCGCTCTGGCTCGAAGCCAATGCGCCGATGCACGGCGACGCCGTCGCGCTGAGCGACGACTACGCCTGGTGGTGGCTCTACATCGGCCACTTCGTGCACTCGCCCTTCTACTGTTACGCCTACGCCTTCGGCGAGCTGCTCGTGCTCGCCTTGTTGGGGCGCTACGACGCCGAGGGCGCGCCTTTCATCGCGAAGTACCGCGCGCTGCTCGCCGCCGGCGGCAGCGAGACGCCGAGCGTGCTGCTCGCGCGCGTCGGCCTCGACGTAACGGACGCGAAGTTCTGGGACGGCGGCATCGCGGTGATCGAGGGGATGGTCGCGCAGGCGGAGGCGCTCAGCGCTCAGATCGGATGAGCTCCTGCTCCAGCGCCGAGCGAGTCCGCGGAGCTCGGCGCGGGCCAACCCAGCAAGCCCAAGCCGGCCGCGACGCCTTCAGCGTGCAGGTCGCTCGCTGAGCCCGCTCGCCGTGATGAACCTGCAGCGACAGCTTGCGATGCGCCAACCACTCTCTGTTCGCAGCACCTCATCCTCGTAGACCGCGCTGCGCGTCGCGCTTCCATCGCTCGGGGCGAACAGCAGATTGCGCGCGACGTGCGCTGAGCTCGCGCTCGTCATCTCGATCTGCGGCACGCCGCCGAGGTGCAGGCCGCTCGGCGCAGCGGTCGACAGTTGGCGCAGGCCCTCGTGGCCGCTCCACTCGCGGCCGTACACGAGGAACCGCGCGTCCGCCGTGAAGAGCGCGACCCACGCGTCCGCGTCGCAGCGATCGAGCGCGAGGCAGTAGCGCGCGTAGAGGTCGCAGATCGCGGCGTGATCTTCCGGCGTGGGCAGCATGCGCGCCTCCAAGCCGCGCGCAGCATCGCCCCGAGCGCGACGGTGCGCCCGCTCAGCTCGCGCGCCGCGAGGCGAGCTCGAGCCCCGCTGCGATCACGAGCGCGCCCGTCACCACCCAGTCCGCAGTAACAACCCGCGCGAGCGCGCCGTTCGCGCCGCCCTCGAGCGCGGCGATCGCGATGAATCCGATCGCGCTCGCGAGGCCGACCACGATCGCGGCAGCGCGCAGCTCGGGACGAAACGCGGCAGCGGCGAGCAGCCCGCCCACCACGCCGAACAGCAGCGCGCGGTGGCGCAGCAAGATCGCCAGCACGGGATCGCTCACGTCGACGCCGTAGAGCGCGCGCAGGCGCTCGGCCCCGAGCACGCCCACGACGGGCGCGAGCTTGATCGCAGCGGCGAGCAGCAGGAGCAGTGCGGTGGCGAGGTTCATCGCGCGAGCTTGACGCAGGGGCATCGCGGGCGGCGATTCCCTTTGCGGTCAAGCGCACGAGATCGGTCGCCCAGCGCGACCCGCAACGACGCCATCGCAGAATCGACCGGACCCGGATACACACGGAGCCCCTGAACGGAGTGAGCGCGATGATCGAGGCCAACCTGACCCGCTTCGGCCCGAAGACCTTCGGACGGGGCCATGAAGCCGCGGCGGCCGAGCCGGCGACGTTCCGTGCGATCCCCGGACCGGCGAAGCTCGTCCTTCACAGCCGTGGCCTCGCGAGCGCGCAGATCCGGATCAACGGCCGCGAGGTCGTGGAGCCTCGGCACCTCAGCACCGGCGGCGAGGTCGCCTTGCCGCTGACCCTCGAGCGCGAGAACACCCTCGAGGTGAAGGTTCCCAGCGGCGTTGGTGGGACGCTCGAAGCTCGCGTGACCCAGCTCGCCCGCGCCGATCTCGGGCTCCAGCGCCAGGGCTACTTCGGGCTCAACACGAGCGACATGGCGCGCCAGCGAGCCTTCTACGAAACGCTCGGCTTCAAGGGCGAGATCTTCCCGGCGGGACCGGAGACCAGCACCACGTTCGCGCGGTCGCTCGGCTTTGCGGACGACTACTTGATCTACGTCGCGCTCACGAGCCTGCAGAATCCGCCCGTTCCGCCCTTCGTCGACACGGTGCAGTTCCGCGGCGACTCGTATCGCGGCGAGCCGCCCTACGCGAAGGTCAACCACCTCGGCATGGCGTACGCGACCTACGCGACGGCCGACCTCGACGGCTACGTGGCGGATCTGCGCGCGAAGGGCGTCGCGTTCGTGTCCGCGCCCGCGACGGCGCCGAACGGCGAGCGCTTCGTGTTCATGAAGGACCAGGACGGCGCGTTCCTGAAGCTGGTCGAGACCTCTGACGGAGGAGCGAGCCCCAGCCGCGGATTGGTGCGGCTCATGAACACGAACATGAACGTGTCCGACCTGGAGCGATCGCGAGAGTTCTATCGCTTGCTCGGTTTCAGCGAGTCCGCGCCGAGCTCGCAGGCCGGCTCGGGCGAGTTCGCCGCCGCGCACGGCTTCGACGGGCCGATCGAGTTCGAGGGCGTCGACATCAGCCTCGGCAAGGACACGGACGGAGCGACGCTCCAGCTACGGCGCTGGAAGCGACCCTACGACGACGCGCCGCCCTACGCGCCGCCCGTCAATCACCTCGGCATCGACCGCATCAACTTCTACGTGAAGAACCTGACCGATTCGATTCGGACGATGCGAGAGGTGGGCTTCGAGCCGCTGTGGCCGATCGGCGGCAGCCCCGAGTTCGGCATCGTGTTCTTCTTCGATCCCGACGGAATCAAGGTTCAGCTTGCGGGGCCACGGACGGGCTAGCCCGGATTTCTCACCAGACGCAGCATCCGCGAGGCGTGCCGGCCCTTCTCCCAATGCCGGGCCGGGCACCGCTCAGGTGTTAGGGACTCCCGCTGCGCCGACTCGATCGCGCGATGAGGCGCGCGCATTGATCACTGTGCGAGACCATGAGGAGACATTCGTTCTGCGTTGCAGCAAGAGGTCAGGACACCTTGATGACTCGCTTCGCCTCACGGATGAGTTCCTCGATCACTGCTAGGGGGACATCGCCACCAAAGGTCTCCAACACGAACTCTCCGGCGGCGTCCCAAAACACGACACGCGCCACGCGCATCTTCTTGCCGCCTTCCACGCGATAGAGATCGAAACCACCCCACCCATCGCGCCGATCTTCGACATAGGTTGTTTCGAACTCGAATCTGCCATGAACTCGCTTCATCGAGGGCCGCCTCCCTTCAGAACGAACGCGCGACCGTGACGATGATTGGTCGCAACTCCGCTGGGACAAGAACCCCAGGCCCGGACTCAGCCCAAGTTCTTTCCGTTGCTTGAGGATGGCTCGCCGCTCGGTCGGATAGCCCTTCGGTTTCGGGCACTTCCGGATGACGCCGAACGCTTTGCGAAATGCACGAATCTAGAGCGAACATGGGCCGCCATGTCCGACTACGTCGAGCTGCGCGCGAAGAGCGCCTTCTCCTTCCTCGAGGCCGCCTCGAATCCCGAGGACTTGGCCTCGCGCGCAGCCGAGCTCGGGCACGGAGCGCTCGCGCTCGGCGATCGCGACGGCCTCTCGGGCATGCCGCGCTTCCACACCGCGGCGAAGGCGGCGGGCATGCGCGCGCTGGTGGGCGCGGAGATCTCGGACGTCGAGGGCCGGCCGCTGCTGCTGCTCGCGACCTCGCGCGCGGGCTATCACCACCTCGCTCGGCTGCTGACCGTCGCGCAGGGCAACGCGCCGAAAGGCGAGGCGCGCGCGTCGTGGGACGAGATCGCCGCGCACGCGGGCGGGCTGTTCGCGCTGGCGAGCGCCGAGTCATTAGGGACAGCGCAGATCGTGCGGCCGCCGCCTTCGAGCGCGGCGCGGCGCGAGCGCGCGCAGCAGGTTCTGCGAGCGGAGGCGCGCGAGCCGCTGAGCAGTGAACGCTGGCTGAAGGAGGCGCAGCGCGTCTTCGCGTCGCGGCTCGCCGTCGACGTCGCGCGCACCAAGGACCGCGCGCAGGAGGCGGCATCGCGGCGCGCGGTGGCGCTCGCGGAGGCGCTCGGCGTGCCGGTCGCGGCGAGCGGCGACGTGCGCGCGGCGAAGCCTGCGGGGCGAAAGCTGCTCGACGCGCTCTCGTGTCTGCGCTGGCACACCACGCTCGACCGCGCCGGGAAGTTGTTACTGCCCAACAGCGAGCGCGTGCTGCGCTCGCCCGCGGAGATGACGGCGCGCTTCGCGGATCAACCGCGCTGGCTGCGCGCCACGCGCGCGATCGCCGAGCAGTGCGAGTTCACGCTCGCTGACCTCGGCTACCGCTTCCCCACTTTCCCCACCGCGCCCGGCGAGTCGCAGGCCGCGCTGCTGCGGCGGCTCACCTACGAAGGCGCGCGCAAGCGTTACGGCGCGAAGCTCTCGTCGCGCGTGCGCGCGCAGCTCGAGCACGAGCTCGCGGTGATCGAGAAGCTCGACCTCGCGGGCTACTTCCTGATCGTCCAGGACATCGCGCGCTTTGCCCGCGAGCAGAGAATCCTCTGCCAAGGCCGCGGCTCCGCTGCGAACAGCGCGGTTTGTTATGCGCTCGAGATCACCGCGGTCGACGCGGTGGGAATGGAGCTGCTGTTCGAGCGCTTCCTTTCGGAAGAGCGCGGCGAGTGGCCGGACATCGACCTCGACCTTCCGTCCGGCGACCAGCGGGAGCGCGTGATCCAGTACGTCTACGAGCGCTACGGCCCGCACGGCGTGGGCATGACGGCGACGGTGATCACGTACCGCACGCGCTCCGCCTTCCGCGAGATGGGCAAGGTGCTCGGCATGAGCGAGGAGGCCTGCGACAAGATCTCGAAGCACCTCCACCACCTGCACTTCCGCGAAGACCTCGACGACGTGAAATTGTTACTGCGCGGCGCCGGCGTCGACCCCGACGCGCCGCGCATCCAGCTCTTGCTCGAGCTCGCGGGCCAGGTGCAGGGGCTCCCGCGCCATCTCGGGCAGCACACCGGCGGCCTCGTGATCGCGGCGGGCCGGCTCGACGAGGTCGTGCCGATCGAGCCCGCGGCGATGCCGGGGCGGCGCGTGATCCAGTGGGACAAGGAGGACTGCGCGGACCTCGGGCTGATCAAGATCGACCTGTTAGGGCTCGGCATGCTCGACGCCCTGGAGCAGACGCTCCCGATGATTCGCGAGCACGAGGGAGTCGAGATCGACCTCGCGCACCTGCCCGAGAACGACCCGAAGACCTACGCGATGATCCAGCGCGCCGACACCGTGGGCGTGTTCCAGATCGAGAGCCGCGCGCAGATGGCGACGCTGCCGCGCATGAAGCCCGCGAGCTTCTACGACCTCGTGGTGGAGATCGCGATCATCCGCCCCGGCCCGATCGTGGGGCAGATGGTGCACCCGTACCTGAATCGCCGCGCCGGCCGCGAGCCGGTGGTCTACCCGCACCCGATGCTCGAGCCGATCCTGAAGCGCACGCTCGGCGTGCCGATCTTTCAGGAGCAGTTGTTACGGCTCGCGATGACCGCCTCGGGCTTCACCGGCGGCGAGGCCGAGGAGCTGCGGCGCGCGATGGGCTTCAAGCGCTCGGCCGAGCGCATGGCGCAGATCGAGCATCGCCTGCGCGCGGGCATGAGCGAGCGCGGCATCGTCGGTGACGCGCAAGAAGAAGTCGTCCGCGGCATCACCTCGTTCGCGCTCTACGGCTTCCCCGAGTCGCACTCCGCCTCGTTCGCGCTGATCGCCTACGCGTCGGCCTACCTGCGCGCGCACCACCCCGCCGCGTTCCTCGCGGGCCTGCTCAACGCGTGGCCGATGGGCTTCTACAGCCCGGCGACGCTCGTGAAAGACGCCGAGCGCCACCGCGTGCGCGTGCTGCCGGTGGACGTCGCGAGCTCGGCGTGGCTGTGCACGCTCGAGCGCGGCGACACGCTCGCGACGCGCCTCGGCCTGAAGTTCGTGCGCGGGCTCAGCGCCGAGACCGGCGCGCGCATCGTGGCGGAGCGCGCGGCCGCGCCCTTCGGCTCGCTCGCGGACTTCGCGCAGCGCGCCGCGCCGAAGCGCAACGAGATCGAGGCGCTCGCCGAGAGCGGCGCGCTCGCGGCGCTCGACTCGCACGCGAGTGAGCGGCGCGCCGCGCTCTGGCAGGTGACCGCGCTCGAGCGCGAGCGCACCTCGCTGTTCGGTGGCGTCTCGCCTCCCGACGCCGAGCGCGAGGTTCCGCTCGAAGCGCTCTCGCCGCTCGAGACGACGCTCGCCGACTACCGCACCACCGGATTGACGACGGGTCCGCACGTGATGGCGCACCTGCGCGAGCAGCTGCGCGCGCGCGGCGTGCTCGCGACCGCGGAGCTGCGCCGCGTGCCCAACGGCAAGCTCGTGCGCACCGCGGGCCACGTGATCGTGCGCCAGCGTCCCGGCTCCGCGAAGGGCTTCTGCTTCGTCACGCTCGAAGACGAGACCGGCACGACCAACGGCGTCTTCACGCCCGACCAGTTCGAGAAGCTGCGCGGCCCGCTGCACGCCTCGCCGCTGATCGAGATCGCGGGGCCGATCCAGAACGTGGACGGCGTGATTCATGTGCGCGTCAGGGAAGTGATCGCGCTAGATGGATCAGAGTTCGTGCCCGAGTCGCACGACTATCACTGAGCGCCGCGTTCAGTGCGTCGCGCTCTTCTCCGCCACCGCGCCGGCGCAGAGGCCTGCGACCAGCTTCCACGCGCTGAGCGTGAGGCCGACCGAGAAGAACACGGCCATGCCGGTGAGGAAGTTGCCGCGCTCGGTGAAGGGCGAGAGCCAGAAGAAGCTCGCGAGGAACGCGAAGAACGCTGTGGCGCCTGCGCGCGCGAGCGAGCGGCGCGAGGTGCCTCTGGCGTACCCGGTGGCGACTGCGAGCGCGAAGACCAGCAGCGCGATCGCACCCAAGGCGGTGAGCTTCATCGACATGTGCATGAGTGCCAGCATCGGCGGGCCACGTGACGCACTCGAGACTGCACGGGAAGTGCCGGCGGGTTGCACCCGGATCGCCGCGATGTCCAAGCCGCGGTTTGACGCCAATGCGGACATCGAGAGGTCACGTCGCTGCGCCCCTACCGACCCAGATGCGCCTTCACTCTCGCCGCCACCGAGTCGCCCACGAAGCCGAAGTGCTTCGCGAGGGCCTGGTAGCTGGCGCTGGCGCCGAAGCGGTCCATGCCGATCACGAGGCCGCTCGGGCCGATCAGGGCGCGCAGCGCTTCGCCCCGGCCGGCTTCGACCGCGACGAGGGGACCGTCGCCGAGCAGCTCGCGGCGGTAGGCGTCTCCCTGCGCCCGCAACAGCTCGAGGCTCGGCGCGGAGACGACCCGCGCCGCGATGCCGCTCTCGGCGAGCAGCGCGGCGGCGTCGCAGGCGACGGCGACTTCGGAGCCGGTCGCGACGAGCGTCACGTCGGGCTTGCCCCTCGGGTCGCGCACTTTGTAGGCGCCGCGCAGCACGTCCTCGTTCGCGAATGCGCACTCGCGCTTCAGCACCGGCACGGCCTGGCGCGTGAGCGCGAAGGCGACGGGCCCCTGCGCGTTCTTCAGCGCGTACGACCACGCCATCGCGGTCTCGACGCCGTCCGCCGGGCGGAACACGACGAGGCCGGGGATCGCGCGCAGCGCGTCGACGTGCTCGATCGGCTGGTGCGTGGGGCCGTCCTCGCCGACGAAGATCGAGTCGTGCGTGAACACGAACACCGAGCGCGCCTTCATCAGCGCGGCGAGCCGCACACTCGGGCGCATGTAGTCGCTGAACACGAGGAACGTGCCGCAGTACGGGACGAAGGTGCCGTCGAGCGCAATGCCGTTGGTGATCGCGCCCATCGCGTGCTCGCGCACACCGAAGTTCACGATCGAGCCGGCGAACGGATCCTCGCCCTGCCCCACCATCCCGCCGTTCGGAATGTTCGTGTTGTTACTGCCGGCGAGATCGGCGGAGCCGCCGATCAGCAGCTGCGGAGCGGCCGCGGCGATGCGCCCGATCACGGTGCCCGACTGCGCGCGCGTCGCGGCGCTCTTCGTGTCGAGGCCCGCGACGAGCTGCTCCGTGAGGTCGGCGGGCAGCGCGCGATTGCGCACGCGCTCCCAGCTGGCGGCGAGCTCGGGGTTCGCGCTGCGCCACGCGGCGAGCTTCTCGTCGGCGCGCATGCGCTCGAAGCGCTTCAGCGCCGCGCGCTCTTTGCAGTAGGCGCGCACCTCGCCGGCCACGTGGTAGAGCGGCTCGAGCGGGATGCCGAGGTTCGTCTTCGTCGCCTTCACGTTCTCGGCGCCGAACGGGCCGCCGTGCGCCTTCGACTGGCCGGCCCACGGGCTGCCGTGCCCGATCGTCGTCTTCATCACCACGATCTTCGGCTTGCCCGTCGTGGCGCGCGCGGCTTCGAGGGCGGCGTCGAGCGCGGCGGTGTCGTTGCCGTCGATCTCCTGCACGTGCCAGCCCTGCGCTTCGAAGCGCCCGCGGACGTTCTCCGAGAACGTGATCGAGGTCGGGCCGTCGATCGTGACCTTGTTGTCGTCGTAGAGCACGACGAGGTTGTCGAGCTTCAGGTGGCCCGCGAGCGACGCGCTCTCGTAGGAGATGCCCTCCATCAGGTCGCCGTCGGACGCGATCACGTAGACGAAGTGGTGGCCGGGGCCTTCGCCGCCGCGGCCGAAGCGCGAGCGCGCGAGCTTGCCCGCGAGCGCCATGCCGACGGCGTGGCCGAAGCCCTGCCCGAGCGGGCCCGTGGTCACCTCGACGCCCGGCGTCTCACCGAACTCGGGGTGGCCGGGCGTCTTCGAGTGCAGCTGCCGGAAGCGCTGGATCTCGCTCATCGGCAGGTCGTACTCGAACAGGTTCAGCAGCGAGTAGATCAGCATCGACGCGTGGCCGGCGCTGAGCACGAAGCGGTCGCGCAGCGGCCAGCCAGGGTCGCTCGGGTCGAAGCGCAGGTGCTTGTCCCAGAGCTGGAAGGCCGGGCCGGCGAGGCCCATCGGCGCGCCGAGGTGGCCGATGCCGGCCGCTTCGACGGCGTCGATCGTGAGGCCGCGGATGGTGTTCTCGATTCGGGAACGCAGGTCAGGCGTCAGCGCAATCGGCATCGCTTCTCCGACGGAGGGGAGCGGGTGATGAGGGCGCGCGCACTGTATCAGCGGAAGCGCGCGGCGAAACGGTGTCGCGCTAGGCGTCTGACCCCGAGCGGCTCAGCGCGACTTCGAGCCCCCGCCAAGCAGCCCGCCTCCGAGACGCATCGCGAGGTCGGTGAGCTCGCGCGGGAGCCACGGCACGGTTGCGGCGGTGGCGAGCGCGTCGACTCCGACGAGGTAGCGGGGGCGCGGCCGCGCGCTCTCGATCGCGCGCGTGATCGTGCGCGCGACGGCGTCCGGCGGCGGCGCGATGCGCAGCGCATCCTCGACCACGCGCTGCCGCAAGCGCGGGATCTGGGCGAGCGTGTACGCGATCGACTCGTCGAAGCGCGCGCGATCCGGCAGCGAATCGAGCTCGCACACCAGCGCGATCGTCGAGCGCAGCCGCGGGTCGCGCTCGGCATGCCAGAGCGCCGCATCGGCGTCGCTCATCCATTCGTCGAACTCGATTTCTTGCATCGTGCGTGCTCCGTTCGGGCGCGTGAGTGTGCCACGGAGGTTGCCGCGGCGTTGCGACGATCCCGGTGGAGAGCACTCGGATGGCGGCGGATGCAGCGGACGGCGCTGCGCGCCGCCGCTGATCCGTTCAAAAGGGAAGATTCTGCTTGGAGCCTCAGCCCGCGTCCGTCTCGGGCGCGTCGCCGAGCACGAGCGATTCCTCGCGCTCCATCTGGATCGCCTTCCAGCGCCCGCCGCGGAAGCGGCTCACGAACATCACGCCCTTGATCACGTAGTCGGCGACCAGCGCGGCGTAGATCCACTCGATGCTCTTGCCCCAGGCCATGAACAGCGCGGCGAAGAGCAGGCGGCCGAAGGTGAGGCCAGCCATCACGGTGAAGAACGGGAAGATCGTGTCGCCCGCGCCGCGCAGCGCCCCGCCCAGCGTGAACTCGATCGCCATCAGCGCCTGCACCGAGCCGAGCACCCAGATGAAGATCACCGTGAGGCGCACGACCTCGGCGTCCTTCGGGCTGAGGTAGGTCGCGAGCGGCTCGGCGAGCGCGATGATCAGCCCGCCGAACACGACCATCGCCGCGATCGCGAGCGACATCGCGCGCCAGCCGCTGCGTTCCGCACCCTCGGGATCGCTCGCGCCGAGGCGCTGGCCCACGAGCGTCGACGCTGCGATCGAGAACGCCTGGCCGACGAGGAACGAGAACGCGAGCAGGTTCACGCCGAGCTGATACGCCGCGTTCGCCTCGTTGCCGTAGCGGGCGATGATCCAGATGAAGCCCATGAAGCCGACCTGGAAGCCGAGGCCCTCGAGGCCGGCGGGCACGCCGATGCGGAAGAGGCGCGCGATGCGGCGCGGGTCGAAGTCGTCGCCGCTCGGTGCGGGGCCGATCACGAGCTTGTGCGCGCGCCACAGCCACCACGAGATCGCGGCGCCCACGAGTGCGCCGACGGAGCTCGCGATCGCAGCGCCCTTCACGCCGAGCGAGGCCACGCCGAAGCCGCCTCCCACGAGCACCCAGAGCGCGACGATCGTGAGCGCAGCGCCCGCGATCGAGATCACGAGGGGCGTGCGCGTGTCGCCCGCGGCGCGCAGCGCGGTCGCGATGACCATGCCCACCGCGAACGGCAGCGAGGAGAGGCTCACCCACTGCACGTAGCCGGCGGCGCGCGCGGTCGTCGGCGCGTCGAGGCCGAACACGCCCACGAGCTGATGCGCGAACGCGATGCACGGCAGCATCACGAGCAGCGCGAGCGCGCCGCAAAGCCACAGCGACGTGCGCGTCACGCGCTCCGCTTCGGCGCGATCCCCGGCGCCCCACGCGCGCGCGACGAGCGCCATCGTGCCGGTGGTGACCGCCATCAGCACGACTTGCTGCATGAAGAAGATGCGGCCGCCGACGCCCGTGGCCGAGATCGCCTCCGCGCCGAGCGTGCGCGACACCACTGCCGCGCCCACGAAGCCCACCGCGGATTGCAGCAGGTTCGTGAGAATCGCCGGCCACGCGAGCGCCCACACACGCCGCGTCGTGCCGGTGCCGCGCGCCGTCAGAATCGGCGCGGAATCAGGACTCCCCATCGCGTGGGGAAGATGACGCGCGTGCGGGCGCTTCGCTTGCGCCTCAACGCACGGCGCGGCGACGGAACGCGAGCGCGCCCGCGCACGCCGCGAGCAAGAGCACCGCGAGCGCTGGCTCCGGCGCCGCGTAGCCCTGATACGTGACGGACGAGACCGTGAAGAGCGCGTAGCCGTCTTGTCCGGTCGCGCCGTCCCGCCAGAAGACGGCGCACTGACAGCTGCTGAGCGGCCCGCTCGCGTTCAGCGCGCTTGCCGGCTGCGCGAGGGCCTGGCCCTGGACGAAGTCCACCAGCGACGCCGGCGCGATCAGGCCGATCGTCGCGTAGTAGTTGCGCTGCACGGGTGAGTAGTTCCAGACGATCTTCGTGAGCGTGAGGCTGTCGCCCCCCGCGAAGTCTCCGAGGTCGGCGATCTCCTGGTTCTGGCCCGTGCCCGTGAACGAGGCGTAGCTGCGGCCGTTCACGCTCCAAGTGGACGAGAGAAAGCTCGTTCCCGAGACGCTCAGCATCTCGAAGCGACCCTGTGCCGGGGCCGCGTTCGAGTCGCTCGGCGCGAGGTCCGTGTCGAACACGAACGTGACCGTGATGCGAGTCCGGCGGCCGTGTCGGAGCCGGTTCCGAGACCGAACACCGCCCCGTTCGCGTCGCCGCTCGACGTGACGGTGCCCGTCGCGGTGACTTGCATCAGCGCAGCGTGAGCGGAGAGCGGAAGCGAGAGGGCGAGCAGCAGCAGCGAGCGCAGCATGGCGACGGGAACCTCAGCTGTTAGGCGGCGAACGAGCGACGGACGGCGAGCGCGAGGCCCGCGGCGCCGAGCAGCGCGAGCAGTGCGGGCTCGGGCACCACGGCGTAGGAAATCGAGATGCCGGACTGCGCGAGGAACCAGTTGGCGTTCTCGCTCTTGCCGTTCGTGTGGTCTTCCCAGAATCCGGCGCACTGACCGCAGCTCTGCGAGGTCGCTTGCGCAGCGAACGGACCCCCGAGCTGAGCGAGCGAGTCGCCGTTGAGTGCGTCGGTCGCGAGGATCGCGGTGAGCGTGACGTAGAACAGGCGGGTGTTCGTCGTCGTCGTTCCGTCGTAGCTGCCGTCGCCGAACGAGATCGAGTCGACGCGGCCTGGCGCTGCGTCCGACAGAAACGCGACGTCAACTTGGTCTCGGTTCGGCAGGAACGACGTGCGCGAGATGCCGTTCACCGTCCACGTGGCCGTGATGAAGTTGAGGCTCGGGTCGGGCGTGGGGTTTGCATAGCCGTAGCCGCGCTGAACGCGGTAGTCGCCGAGGGTGGGTGACGCGGAGGCGTCGGCGGGCGCCAGCGCAGTGTCGATCCGGAAGACGATCGTCACCGGCAGGCCCGTCGGATCGCCGTTCGCGCCCAGCCCGAACACGGAGCCGTCCTGGTCGTAGCCGCCGGCGATCGTGCCGGTCACGGTGACCTGCAGAACGGTGGCGCTGGCAGAAGCGGAGGACAGGCAGAGCAGCAGAACTAGGGCAAGCAGCAGGCGCAACGTGAGTTCTCCTCGCGCGAACATCGCGCTCGCGGAGAAGTGGCGGGTTCCGGGCCGGAAGCTCACGTGGTCACGCAGCGGTCACGTTCAGGTTTCCCTCAGCCCACGGCGCGATGCACACTCGCGCGATGGCGCGAGACGAGTGCGAGATCGCCGTGCTCGGCGCGGGGCCTGCGGGTGCAGCCGCAGCCCTCGGCCTCGCGGCGCTCGGCTACGAGGTCGTCGTCGTCTCGCAGCCGCGCGCGCGACCGGGGCGCGAGAGCTTCTCGGCGCGCGTCGTGGCGGCGCTGCGCGGGTTGGACGTAGCGGAAGCGCTCCCCGCGATCGGCGCGCCCTGCCCGCGCCGCGTGAGCTGGGCGGGCGAAGAGCGCGAGCTGCCCGGGGAAGCGCAGGTCGACCGCGCCGCGTTCGACGCAGGACTCGTGCGCGCGCTCGAATGCCGCGGCCTGCGCCTCGTGCGAGATGAAGCGCTGCGCGTCGACGCGCGCGGTGAAGGAGTCCGCATCGGGCTCGCATCCGGCGGTGAGATCAGCGCCGGCTTCGCGCTCGATGCGCGCGGCCGAGCGGCGCCGGCGAGCGGCGCGGACCGCGTGCGGGGCCCCGAGACGCTGTGTCTCGTGCAGCACTGGCGCGCGCCCGCGCGCGGCGCGCAGATCGCCGTCGCCTCGCTCGCGCGCGGCTGGGCTTGGTGCGCGCACGACGGCGCCGGGGCGCTCACGACGCAGCTCGCGATCGATGCGCGCGACGCGCCGGCGCGCGGCGAGCTGCGCGCGCGCGTCGCGGAAGCGCTCGCTGCGTCTCCCACGTGCCGCGACTTGTTACGGGACGCCGAGCCCGACGGCGCGGCCTACGCCCGCAGCGCGACCGCCGTGCTCGACTGCGGCGCCGCGAACGAGCGCACGCTTCGGATCGGCGACGCCGCCGTCGCGGTCGACCCGCTCTCGGGCAACGGCGTGTTCCAGGCGCTCGCGACGGCGCTCGTCGCGCCCGCGGTCGTGAACACGCTGCTGCGCCGCCCGCACGACGCCGCACTCGCGCGGCGCTTCTCGCTCGAACGCGCGCGCGACGTGTTCACGCGCTTCGCGCGCGTGTCGCGCGACTTTTACGCGCTCGGCGCAGCGCACCACGGCGGCGCGTTCTGGGAGACGCGCGCGCGCTGGCCCGACGCCGAGGCGGCGCACGGCGCGGCGAGTGGCACGCTCGAGATCGCGCTACGCCCGGTCGTGCGCGATGGCTTCGTCGAGGAGCGCGAGGCCGTCATCACACCCGAGCGCCCGCTCGGCACCTGGCATCTCGCGGGCATCGAGCTCGCGCCACTCGTGCGCGCGCTCGCCTCCGACGCCGCCCCTGGCGCCGAGGCGCGCGCGCTCGCCGCGCTGCCCGAGCCCGCGCGGGAACCGGTGCGCGCGTGGCTGGAGGCGCATCGCGAGGAGATGCGGCGATTCGGGGAAATGGGCGCCGGCGGGGCGTTTCGAGACTTCAGGGCCTGAACCCAACCCCTCAGCACGGCTCGGCCGCGCACGTGCTCAGGAATGGCTGCCGCGGGTCAGACCTCGAGAAGTCGAGCAGACGGAGCGGCGATCACGCGCGGCGCTCCGGGCCCTCGTACGCCGCTGCCTGCCGCAGAGCCTCGACCGCGCGCGCTGGCTCGACGCCGCGCGCGAGCAGCGCCGCGAGCGCCGCGCTGACACGCGCGCAGCCGGCGCTCGCGCCGCGCACCTCTCCCGCAGTCGCGTGCGCGCCGAAGTCCGCCTGCGCAGTGCCGAGCCACGAGATCTCGCCTGGCGCGCAGCGCGCGTCGCCGGTGGCGCGAAGCACGCCCGCGTACGCCGCGGGAAAAGAAGCCGCGCCGCGCGCCGGCGCGGCGGCGACCACGAACACGCCGCGCGCGAGTGCTCGCGCCACTGCATCCCGTAACACGGCGCGATCCTGACGCAGCCCGGCGCTGACGTTCGCGACGTGCGCGCCCTGCTCCGCCGCCCAGTCGAGCGCCGCCGCGAGTTGGGCCGCGCTCGTGGTGTGCGTGTCGTCGAAGACGCGTGCGACGATCAGCTCGACGCCGGGCACCTCGCACAGCACGTCCGCGAGCGCGGGCCCGTGCGCGAGCGCGGCGACAGCGCCGCCCTCCGGAACGACTGCGTCTCCCGCCAGCCGGAACGTCCGCGCAGCCACCACGCGCGGCTCGTGGCGCGCCGCGGAGCCCGTGTCGATCAGCGCGAGGCGAATCACGCGCGCTCGTCGTCGCGCACGATCCGGCCGTCGCGCAACATCAGGCGCTGGTCGGCGTCCGCGAGCGGCGCATCGCGGTGCGAGATCACGAGGCGCGTCACGCCGGCGAAGATCGCATCCAGCTCCGCGAGCACGCGCGCCTCGGTCTCCGCGTCGACCTGAGAAGTGGGCTCGTCGAGGATCACCAGCAGCGGGCGCTGCAGCAGAGCGCGCGCGATCGCGATGCGCTGGCGCTCACCGCCCGAGAGCCCCTGCCCGCGCTCGCCGAGCTGCGTCGCGATGCCGCTCGGAAGGCGCGCGATCAGCGCCGCGAGGCCCGCGCGTTCGAGCGCCTCGCGAACCTCGGCGTCGCTCGCTTCGGGCGCGGCGTAGCGGGCGTTGTCGGCGAGCGAGGCGCGGAAGATCGCGACGTCTTGCGGAACGAGCGCGACGCGCCGCCGCCACGCCGCGAGCGAGAGCGAGGCGAGGTCGGCGCCGCCGATCGCGATGCGCCCCGCCTGCGGGCGCTCGTGGCCCAACAAGAGGTCGACCAGCGTGGTCTTGCCGATCCCCGACGCGCCGCGCAGCGCGGTCTTCTCTCCGAGCGGCAGCAGCGCGCTCGCGTCGCGAAGAATCGGCGCGCCCTCGTCGTAAGCGAACGTCACGCCCTCGAGCGCGATGTCGCCCGCTGCGAGCGCATCGCTTCCGTCCGGCCGCGCGGGAAGCACCGCGCTGCGCAGCTCCCACACGCGCTCGAGGCTCACCACGAGGCGCTGCCACGCGAGGGCGATGCCGAGCAGCGCCTGCACGGGCCCGATCGAGAGCGCGAGGTACGCGCCGAAAGCGACCAGCGCGCCGAGCGCGAGCTCCCCTTCGATCACGAACACGCCGCCGACCAGCAGCACCCCCGCGCGCGCCGCGGCGAGGAGCGCGCGCGGCAGCGCGGCGGCGGCGAACTCGCTGCGCTGGAGCCGTAACAAGTCCGCCGCGTACGCCGCGTTCAGCCCGCCGAGCCGCGCGCGCTCGCGCAGCTCCGCGGTCGCGTTCTGGATCGCGCGCACCGCGGGCAGCGTCTCGGCGAGAAAGCTCGACACGTCCGCGCCGCGCGCCCGCAGCACCCGCGTGCGTGCCTCGACGCGCGGGCGCATTCGCCACAGCCAGAGCGCCTCGATCGGCGCGAGCAAGAGCGGCGCGAGCGCGAGGCGCGCGTCGATGCGCAGCATCAGCGCGAGCGCGCCGGCGAGCCCGAGCGCGGAAGACAGCGCCGCGAACAGTGTGTCCACGCTGAAGCGCTGCAGCTCCGCGATGTCGCCGTCCAGGCGCGCGAGCAGGTCGCCGGTGCGCTGGCGGCGATGCCAGCCCGGCGGCAGCGCGAGCAGGTGCGCGTACACGTCCTCGCGCAGCGCGAACAGCACGCGCGAGGAGAGCGCGGTGTGGAAGACGCGGCTCGCGCCCAAGAGCGCGACCGCCGCGAGCCCCGCCGCCAGCAACAAGGCCGCGTTCACGGTCAGCGCAGCGCGATCGCGGGCGAGCAGGCCGTCGTCGATGATGCGCTGCGTGAGCCACGGCTGCGCCAGCGCGAGCCCCGTCGTCGCGAGCGCGAGCGCGAGCAGCCCCGCGACTCGCGCGCGCTCGCGCAGCACGAACGCATACAGCCAGCGCAGCGCGGGGCAGCGCCCTTCAGCGGTGTGCGGCGTACTCATCGCGCCGCAGCGTAGTGCCGCGATTGCGCAACTCATCTGCCGCCATGCAGCCCCGCCGCCGCCCATTCTTCGCCACGACCCGCCCGGCTCGGCGCATCCCGATCGAGGCCGTCCCCGCTACCGAGCCTCGCGCCGAAAGATCTTCGGCACCCCCGTCGCCATGTCTCCGCCGGGCAGCGTGATGTTGCCGAGCTTCGTGAGCGTGTCGGCGTCGTAGATGGCGATGTCGTTGAAGGTTCCGGTCAGGTAGAACGTGCTGCCGTCGCTGCCGAAATCGAGCGCGTAGTAGCTGTGCTCGAGGTCGATGCTCTTCTCGATGCGCTGGTTCGGAACGTCGAAGCGCTGCACCTGCGTGAGCGTCGCGTAGAACTGATCGGGGCGACCGGGGCGCGACATGCCGGTGAAGAGGCCGACCTGCACCGGCGCGAGCACGGCGTCGCTGGCGATGCCCGTCGCGAGGTCGACGCGCTCGTAGCCCCACACGAGCTCCGCCTGCGCCATGTCGCCGACGGCGCCCGGCTTCCAGCGCGGCGCGGTGAACATGCGCACGAGCTCGTTCGAGCTCTCGCCGATGTTCCACACCGTGAGGATGTCGCGCGGCCCTAACACGTCGTCTTTAGGCGCCCGGCTCTGCAGCGCGACGCGCGTCTCGCCGGTCGCGGGGTTCATCGCGAAGATGTCGGGGCCCGCGAGGAAGAGCGTGCCGTCGGCGCTCGTCTTCATGATCGTGACTTGGCGCGGCGCCGCGAACGTGCGCAGCGGCTGCGCCCCGTCGCCCGCGCTCGTGTCGTAGACGGCGATGCGCGTGTCCTGCACTTCGTAGTGATCGAGGAAGAGCTTCACCGGGGCTTGATGCAGGTAGAGCTGCTTGCCGTCGGGCGAGACCGCGATGCCGCCCGGCGTTGCGACGCGCTCGTTGCCCTGCGACTGCGCCGCGCGGAACACCAGCGCGCAGTCCGCGAGCCGCACGCCCCACACGTTGCCGCCGAGAGGGCCGCCGAGGACGTACGCGATGCCGTTGTCGGGGCTGAGCGCGAGCGTCGCCGGGCTCGCATGCCCTGGCAGCGCACAGGTGCGCTCCACTTTGCGCGCGCCGAGGTCGACGAGGTGCAGGTTGTTAGGGCGGTTGGTGACGACCATCATGTCGCTGGCGCCCGCGGCGCTCTTGCGCGCGGCGAGCGAGGCGCCCTCCCCGCTCGGCGTCGCGCATGCGAGCGAGCACAGCGCGAGAGCTGTCAGGACGCGGCGCATCACTTGTCGTCCGGGAACGTGGGGCCGAGCTTGCGCCAGTCGCGGCCCGCGGAGTCCGCGCCCTTCGCCCAGTCCGGGTAGGAGTTCGCGATGTCCGGCACCTGCGCCGGCCACCAGCACGGATCCGCGCAGCCGTAGAGATCGGCCTCCATCGGTTGGCAGAGGCCACCGAGGCCGCCGAAGGCGTCCACCTCCCAGCCGGGATCCGTGGTGGCGCTGCAGCCGGCGACGGTCTGCATCGCGACGACTTCTTGCAGCGTGCCGGCTTCGGCTGCCGCGCTCGTCTGCGCCGCCTTCGCGTTGAGGGGCTTCAGGTGCTTCATGCCGTGACTCCTCCCGCTCGCTCGGCGGCGAGCGCGCGCCGCGGAGAGAGCGTTCGTGCAAACCAATCGGGCCGCGCAGCGAGGATGCGCGCGTACGCAGCGATGCCGTAATCGATCCAGGCGCGCATGCGGTCGCAGTAATGCAGCGTCGGCGTGGTCGGATCGCCGTAGTGCGCGTAGCTCTCGTGATAACAGCCGCCGCTGCACAGGTTGCGGATGCGGCAGGTGGCGCAGTCGACGCCCGACTTGTCGAGGCGACGCTCCAGGAACGCGCCGAGCTCTTCGCGCGCGAGGCCGTGCGTCACGTCGCCGAAAGTGCCGAGCTCCGAGCCGGTGAAGCGGTGGCAGAGGTTGACGCCACCGCTCGCATCGACCGCGACCATCGAGTAGCCCGCGCCGCACGGCAGCGACTTGCTCGTGCCCGAGTGCAGGTCCGTCATCAGCTGCAGCAAGTTCGAGAAGCCGTGCTTCTCGCCGCGCAGCGCGGCGGCGACGAGCTCGTCGCCGAGCGCGCGGAATTCCGCGAACACCGCTTCCAGCTCCGCTTCCGTGAGGTTGAAGCGCGCGTCGTCGCCCGCGGTGACGGGCGCGAAGCCCACCTCGTCGAAGCCGAGCTCGCGCGTGAGGTGCGAGAAGATCTCGCGCACCTCGCTGGTGCCGCGCGCGAGCGTGACGCGCGCGCCGAGCGGCCGCGCGCGGTAGCGCTCCCGCAACAACCGCACCTTGGCCGCGACCGCGTCGTAGCTGCCGTTTCCGCCGCGCGTCACGCGATGGCGATCGTGCACGGCCCGCGGGCCGTCGATCGAGACCGCGACGCCGACGTTGTGCGCGTTCAGCCAATCCACGATGCGCGGCGTTGCGAGGGTCGCGTTCGTCGTGAGCGAGAAATCGCCGCGCGCGCCCGCTTCCGCGAAGCGCCGCTCGGCCCAGTCGACGACGCGCTCGAGCAGCGGCATCTGCGTGAGCGGCTCGCCGCCGAAGAACACCACGTTGTATCGCGGTCGCCCGGGCGACTCGCGCAACAACATCTCGATCGACGCCTGCGCCGTCGCGAAGTCCATCACGTTCGCCTTGGCGACGCTCGTGAGGTCTTCCTTGAAGCAGTAGCCGCACGCGAGGTTGCAGCCGGTGCTGACGTTGAGCACGACCGTCGTGAGCGGGAACGAGGTCACGCGCTTCGCCGCGGCCGGCGCGAGCGGCTTCGCGCTCGGATCGCGCACCACCTCGCAAGCCGCGAGCTCGGCGACCGCGTCGGCGACGGCGCTCGCGTCGTGCCGCGCCGCGAGCTTCGCCTGCAGCGCGACAAGCGAGAGCGGCGACGCGGCGAGCAGATCGAGCGCCTCGCGCGCGGGCGCGTCGAGCTCGAACAGGCTCGTGGTGGGCACGTGGAACAAGAGCTCGCGCCCGTCCACCGCGACGCGGTGGAGGTTGTGCGGGATCAGCTCGAGCGCGTGCGTCATCTCGTGCCTTCGAGCGATTAGGGAATCGGCGAGTGGATCCAGCGCTGCACGGTCACGATCAGGTGCGCGTCGGCGGTCAGCTCGCGCTCGCCGTCCTTCAGCGTCGCGATCACCTTCAGGTTCCCGACGTTGTTCGTGCCGTACTTGCGCGCCGGATTCGGCCCCGCGTCGCCCGGCGTGAACACGCCCGTCGCGGGATCCATCACGCCCGCGAACTCGACGTCGCGCTCCTCGCGCGCCTGCTCGTTCCAGGGCTCGACTCGCCACGTCGCGGGCAGCGCGCCGATGCGCACGTCGTCCGCAGTCTCGGGCTTCCCGTCCGCGCCGTTGCTCCACGCGACGGCGTCGAAGACCGCGTACTCCTTCGGGATCGGACCGCCGCCGTCGCCGACGCGGGCGACTTGGTACGGAGGCTCCACGGTGATGCGATCCATCCGCGCGTTCGCCCCGGGCGCGAGCGTGTGCATGGACGGCGTGCGCTCCGAGATCGCCTCGAGCTGCATGCCGAGCTCGTGGTGATCGCGCTCGTACATGCGACCCGCGAGCGTGAGAAGCCCATCGCGCTGGCCGGCGGCGAACACCTGCTGCCACTTCACGTCGCCGACCGTGAGCGTCGCGCGCCACTCGTAGCCGGTGTAAACGGTCGCGCGACCCGAGCCCGCGAGCTTCTCGCCGCTCCGCAGGTACTCGCCGCTGAGCTCGACCGCGTACTCATCCGCGCCGTTCGGCGTCGCGCGCAAGCGGCCCTCGAACGGGCCCTTGCTCGGCTGGTGCCCACTCACGCTCCAGCTCCCTGACAAGTCCGGCTTCTTCGCCTTCTTCCACTTCTCCCACGCGGCACTCTCGTACGCGTACTTCTCCGCGAGCATCGGCGCCGTCTCGTTCAGCGCGACGGGGAACCAGTCGAGATTGCGCCCCCCCGCGGAGTACTCGGTGCTTGGCCACTGCCCGAGGTGGAAGTGCACGAGCTCTCGCCACTCGTCGACGGGGCGCCGCTGCAGGAGTACGCGCGCGGCGGAGTGGCAGCGCCCGCACATCATCTTGAAGTCGGCGTCGACGGGCTCGAACTCGTCGAGGCGCTGCTCGAGCGCGTAGCGGAAGCCCTCGGTCTCGGAGGGCGCGAGACCCTGCGTGTCGGCGAGGTGCTTGATCAGCGTGCGCTTCGCGTCGGCGGAGCCGAGCGGGAGGCTCTGCGACGACACGGTGATCCCGTGCAGGTCCTCCATGCGCTGAATCGTCATCGCCCAGCCTTCGGGTGTCTTGCGCTGGTGCGCGATGCGCGAGAGCCCGCCCGAGGCGTCCGACTGATGACAGCCGCCGCAGGTGTTCCGTAACAACTCCTGCGGCGTCTCCGCGAGCGCGGGCGCAGCGAGCGCCGCTCCGAGGAATGCACCGAGCAGCACTCGCCTCATGTGCGCCCCGCCCCGATTAGAAATTGAACGTGATGTCCGCGCCGAACGTGCGCGGCGGGCCGACGTGCGTGTAGTCGAGGCCGAAGCCCGAGAGCGAGATGATGTCGGTCTCGTAGTACTCGTTCGCGAGGTTCTTGATCCAGAAGCCGAAGTCCCACTGCTCGTCGCTCGCCGCGAAGCTGATGCGCGTATCGAACAGGATGTAGTTGTCGACGAGCGTGCGCCTCACGTGCGGCAGCGTGAAGTACTGCTCGCCCACGTAGTTCGCGTCGAGATGCACGGCGAGCGTGCCGGTGTCCGAGGTGTAGACGTCGAAGTCGCTCGCGAACGTCGCGCTGAAGTCCGGCGCGTTCGGCAACGTGTCGCCCTTCACGTCGATGCTGCTGACGATGCCCTTCTTCGCTTCGCCGTTGAGGAATCCGACGCCGCCCGAGAGGCGCCAGCGATCAGTGACCTGCGCGATGCCCTCGATCTCGAAGCCGATCACTTCGGAGCGCTTGATGTTCACCAGCGTCTGCGCGGCGGTGGCCGGGTCGACGTCGATCAACTGCTGTTCCTTGTAGATGTAGAAGAAGGCAGCGCCGTTCAGCTGCACGCGACCATCCGCGAGTGTGCTCTTCACGCCGACCTCGAACGCGTCGAGCGTCTCCGGCTTCACCGCGTTGAACTCGCTCGGGTCGAAGAACGCCTGCCCATTGAACGCGCCGGAGCGATAGCCGCGGCTGTAGGT
Organism: Deltaproteobacteria bacterium; assembly: GCA_016875395.1. Lineage (NCBI taxonomy): Bacteria > Pseudomonadati > Myxococcota > Myxococcia > Deltaproteobacteria bacterium. The sequence goes on from VGRF01000025.1 coordinate 30,137, forward strand.
GAAGTAGCCGAGCACGTCCTCGCCGAAGTGGTGCTCGACGCCGGCCTTCCAGTTGTATTCCGTGTCGTCGAGCTTGCCGCTGAGGTCCGTGATCGTGTCGAACAGATTCACACCAGCGCCTTCGACGAAGGTCGTGAAGTCCTTCGCCTTGGTCACGTCGTTCGTGACGCGGAAGCCGAGCAGCAGCGAGGTGTTCGGCCCGAGATCGACCGTGCCGTCAAAGAAGCCCGCGATCGAGCGGCGCTCCTGCTCGAAGCTGTTGCGGTAGGTGCAGCCGAGGGCGACGAAGTCCGCGAGGCTGAGCCCGAGGCCGTTCAGCGTCGCCTCCGCGTTCGCTCCGTCGACCGAGAAGGGGGTTCCGAGCGCGGCGTTCCATGGGTCGGCGCAGTCGTCTGAGTCGAGGCCGCCGTTCAGGTTGAAGTCGACGCCGGACATCACGAGAAGGTCGGATGCGATGTCGAGATCCTCGCGCGCGTAGTAAACGCCTGCGACGAAGTTGAAGCGGCCCTCGAGATCGCTCGTGACGCGCAGCTCTTGGCTGACCTGATCGCCGTCGCCGAGGTAGTCGACCTCGATCACGCGCAGCGGCGAGCCATCCGAGTCCTCGGGATTCACGAGGTCGCCCTTCAGCCAAGACGTGATCGACGTGATGCGGAAGCTCTCGCTGATGTCCCAGTTCACGTGGAGCGAGGCCTGATCCGCCTCGCGGCGGCGCTTGCGATCCTTGTCGCTCTCCCACTCACGCCTGCCGAGCCCGGTGCGGAAGTAATCGCTGGGGTTCGCGCCACCGAGTGCGTTGAAGAGCGTGTACACGCCTGCGCCGACGCCCGTCGTCGGGTCGCCGTTCTCGATCGCGATTTGGCTGATGTTCCCGGCGCGAATTCCGTAGTTCTCGGGGTTCGAGCGGCCCGCGGAGTAGCGCGCGAGCACTTCGATCGTCTCGCTCGGGCGCCACAGCGCTGACACGCGCACCGCCCACTCGTCCGTGCTGTTGCCGTCGGGGATGCCAGGCGAGAGGTTCTCGAACCAGCCATCTGCCTCGGCCCACATGCCGGCGAAGCGCACCGCGAGCACGTCTTCCACGAGCGCGTACTCGGCGGCGCCGCGCGCCTCGAAGCGGTGGTAGTCGCCCGCGCCGAAGGTGAAGGTGCCGCCGTTATAGAAGCTCGGAGCGCGAGTGATCAGGTTCACCGCGCCGCCCGTGCTGTTGCGCCCATACAGCGTGCCCTGCGGGCCGCGCAGCACCTCGATGCGATCGAGGTCGAACATGGCGATCGGCTGCAGCACCGAAGGCCCCGCGTACACCTCGTCCACGTACACCGCGACCGGGCTCGACTGGTGCAGGCTGTAGTCGTTCATCGTGACGCCGCGCAGCGAGAACACGGGCGCGCCGTCGCCGATCACCTGATTCACTTGAAGGTTCGGCACGAGCCCCGCGATGTCGTTCGTGTCCGAGATCTTGAGATCGTCGATCTCGGCGCCGCCGATCGCCGCGACCGAGATCGGCACGTCCTGAACGCTCTGGGCGCGCTTCTGCGCGGTGACGACGATGTCCTCGATCTCGCCCAGAGACGCGGGCTGTTCCTCCGCGGGCGGCGCCGCATCCTGCGCGCTCAGCGCGAGAGGCAGTGCGAGTGCGAACACCGACACGAACCCGAGCGAGCGAAGACGCATGCGTGGCACTCCGTGAAGGAATAGTGCGCGCATCATTGCACCGCGGTTTTCGCAGCGAAAGCGCCTGATCGCGATCAGGCGAGGAGCGCGGTCACCACTTCGCGCCGGGATGCGCGCGCGCGAGCACCTGCATCTCGGCGAGCATGCGCGAGAGGTGCTCGCTGTGGCGCCCGCTGCGCCCGCCGCGCGGCTGGAACGCGCCCGGATCGGGGCGCGTGAGCGTCGCGCCGCGCAGCAGCCCCTCGATCTCGGCGTGCGCCTCCGCGGCAAACGCGCTCGGATCGGGCGCGATGCCGGCCGTAGCGAGCTCGCGCGTCACGGCATCGGCTTCGAGCAGCTCTCCTAGGTATGGGAAGAGCTCCTCGAACGCGGTCTGCATGCGGCGATGGCTCTCGCTCGTGCCGTCGCCGAGCCGCATCACCCAGGTGCGCGCGTGGCGCGCGTGGTACCCGGCCTCGCGCGCAGCCTTCGCGCCGATCGCGGCGAGCCGCGGCTCCGCGCTCTTCGCGAGAGCTCGGTAGTTCGGGAGCGCGAACGCGGCGAAGAGCGCCTGCCGCGCGACGGTCCACGCGAAGTCGTGATCCGGCTGCTCGACGAGCAGCGCGTTCCGGAAGCCTGCGTCGTCGCGGAAGTAGGCGAGCGCATCCGCGTCTCGACCCGCTCCCTCGACTTCCCCCGCGAGCGAGAGCGCGGCCTGGGCGAGATCGAGGTTGTCGAGCGCGATGTTGCCGAGCGCGAGCTCTTCCTCGAGCACGGGCGCGAAGCCGATCCACTGCGAGAGGCGATGCCCCAACACCAGCGCGTCGTCGCCGAGGCGGAGCGCGTACTCGAACACGGCGCTCACTTGGACTTCTTCGGGTTCGCCGGCCGGTAGAAGCGCGGGTGGCGGTAGATCTTCGCGGGGCCGGGCTCGAACATCTCCGCGGCGTGCTCGCTCTTCGACGCGACGATGCGCTCGGACTCGACCACCCAGATCGACACGAGCTTGTCGCGGCGCGCGAAGGTGTCGCGCGCGTTCTGCAGCGCGAGCTCGGCGTCGGCGGCATGCACGGAGCCGACGTGCGTGTGCGGCGCGCCGGTCTTCTCCTGCACGAACACTTCCCACAGCGCGAACTGCGTCTCGGCGCTCATCGCGCGCCGCCTCGCTCGTGCTCCGCCTGCTTCGCCGCGTGCGCCTCCGCCGCGGCGCGCACCCAGGCGCCGCGCTCGTGCACCTCGCGCCGCACGCGCACGCGATCGCGCCCGCACGGGCCGCCGCCCGCGAGCACGCGCTTGAACTCGTCCCAGTGGATCGGGCCGTGCTGCCAGCGCCCCGTCGCGTCCTTCTTCATCGCCGGGTCCGGGATTGTTAGGCCGATCGCGTCGGCCTGCGGCACGACGAGGTTCACGAACCACTCGCGCTGCGCGTCGTTCGACTCCTGCTTCACTCTCCAGCGCATCAGCTGCGCCGAGTGGCGCGACTCGCTGTCGGGCGGACCGAACATCATCAGCGTCGGCCACCACCAGCGGCCCAGCGAGTCCTGCGCCATCTGCTTCTGCGCCGCGCTCCCCTGCGCGAGCGCCGCGACGATCTCGTAGCCCTGCCGCTCGTGGAAGCGCTCCTCCGAGCAGATGCGCTGCATGGCGCGCGCGTAGGGGCCGTAGGAGGCGCGCGCGAGCAGCGTCTGATTCACGATCGCGGCTTGGTCGACGAGCCAGCCGATCGTGCCCGCGTCGGCCCAGGTGAGCGTCGGGTAGTTGAAGATGCTCGAGTACTTCGCCTCGCCTGATAACAGCGCGGCGACCAGCTCCTCGCGCGAGACGCCGAGCGTCTCTGCGGCGGCGTAGAGGTAGAGCCCGTGACCGCCTTCGTCTTGGACCTTGGTGAGCATCCCGATCTTGCGCTTCAGCGAGGGCGCGCGCGTGATCCAGTTGCCCTCGGGCAGCATGCCCACCACCTCCGAGTGCGCGTGCTGCGAGATCATGCGCACGAGCTGGCGGCGATACGCATCGGGCATCCAATCGCCGGGCTCGATCTTCTCGCCAGCATCGATGCGCGCGAGGAACGCGGCCTCGCGCTCGGCGTCGCTCGGTGCTGCGTGCGTGGTGGACATGCGGCGCATCGTAACCGCGTTCCCGGCGCGCAGTGGCCATCGGTGCCAGGCACGCTTGGCCACGCAATCCGCGGCGGCCATCCGTGCCAGGCACCGATGGCCGGTCGACGCGGGCGGGGCTCGTCTGCGACGCTGCCTCGATCTCGCAGCGGGAGGAGATGGCGTGGCGAACGAGTTCATTCGCGTGGAGCACGACGCCGGCGTAATGCGCATCGCGCTCGCGCGGCCCGATGTGCTGAACAGCCTGAATCGCGCGATGGCGCGCGAGCTGCAGGCCGCGCTCGACGAGGCGGCCGCGCGCGCCGATGTGCGGGGGGTGCTGCTCACCGGCTGCGGGCGCGCGTTCTGCGCGGGGCAGGATCTCGCCGAGATCGTGCCGCCGAGTGGCGCGCCGGGGCCCGCGGTGAGTGAGATCGTGGAGCAAAGCTACAACCCCACGGTTCGCCGCATCCTCGCGCTCGAGAAGCCGGTGGTGTGCGCTGTGAACGGCGCCGCGGCGGGCGCGGGCGCGAACCTCGCGCTCGCCTGCGACATCGTCGTCGCGGCGAAGAGCGCGTACTTCCTGCAGGCGTTCGTGAACATCGGCCTGATCCCCGACAGCGGCGGCACGTTCCTGCTCCCGCGACTCGTCGGCCTCGCGCGCGCGAAGTCGCTGGCGATGCTCGGCGAGCGCATCAGCGCGGAGCAGGCGCTCGCGATCGGGCTGATCCACGCCGTCGCCGAGCCCGACGCGCTCGAAGCGGACTCGCTCGCGCTCGCGAGGAAGCTCGCCGCGCTGCCCACGCGCGCGATCGGGCTCGCGAAGCGCGCGTTTCACGCCGAGGTGTTCCCCGAGCTGGAGGCCGCACTCGCGCGCGAGCGCGACCTGCAGGGCGAGGCATCGAGCACCGCCGACTACGCCGAGGGCGTGCGCGCGTTCCTCGCAAAGCGCAAGCCCGTGTTCACGGGGCAGTAGCGAGCGTGACGCACCCGTGTAGCCCGCCTCGCTGCGCCGACCCGAACGCTCGGCGTCTGACGCTCGGCGTTCGGGTCGCCGGCCCTGCGGGGGACCCGAACGCCTGGCGTCAGACGCCGAGGGTGCGAGTCCGTGCCGCCTGCGTCTCGCTCGCGTTCGCTTTCGCGCTGCTCGCGTCCGGCTGCGCCTCGGTTCCGGCGGATACGGACGCGGCGACGAACTCCGCGGTGCTCGGCAACGACGCGCTCTACGCCCCGCCGCACGGCGAGGGCTTCTCGGTGCTCGTGTACACCGAGGATCCGCTCGAGCCCGCGAACCGCCTCAGCCTGCGCGTCACGAAGGGTGCGCTCGACTACGTCGCGCAGCCGCTCGCGCTCGGCTACCGCGCGCTCGTGCCCGAGTTCGCGCGCGAAGCGCTCTCGCGCTTCTACGGCAACCTCAACTACCCCGGCCGCTTCGTCAGCTTGTTGATGCAAAGGCGCCTCAGAGACTCGGGCGAAGAGACCGGGCGCTTCCTCGTCAACTCCACCGCGGGCCTGCTCGGCCTCTTCGATCCCGCAACGCGCCTCTCGCTCGACTCGTTCCCCGAAGACGTGGGCCAAGCCTTCGGCCGCTGGGGAATCAGGCCCGGCCCCTATCTCTTCTTGCCCATGCTCGGCCCGAGCAACACCCGCGACGCCGTGGGCCGCATCTTCGACATGGCGCTCGATCCCGCGACGTACTTCACCGGTGCGACGCTCGCGTTCGGGCTGAACTCCTTCTCGCTGCGCGTCGACGACTACCGCGATCTCTCCGCCGTCGAGGCCGACTGGTACGCGCCGATCCGGACTTATTGGGCAATTCGGCGGGAGGCCGAGGTCGAGAACTACAGCATCCCGCTGACCGCCTTCGAAGCGAGCGACCCCGAGCCCTCGCTCGGCGTGCTGAAGTTCTCGCCGCGGGACCCCTCGTTCGGGCGGCGCGCGAAGGAGCGCGAGCTCGCGCTGCCGAGCACGGGCAAGACGCTGCGCTACTCGCTCTGGCTCCAGCCCGCGCCCGCGCCGCTCTTGTTCGTGCTGCCGGGCATCGGCTCGCACCGGCGCGGCGGCACGACCGTCGCGCTCGCGGAGATCGCGTACGCGCGCGGCTTCTCGGTCGCCGCGATCAGCAGCGCGTTCCAGCCCGAGGTGCAGCTCACCGCACTGCGCGCGCCGTACCCCGGCTTCGCGCCTCACGACGCGGCCGACATTCGCGCCGCGCTCGAAGCGATTCATGCCGACGTCGCGGCGTGGAAGCCCGGGCGCGTCACGAGCGCGAGCCTCGTCGGCCTCTCGCTCGGCGCCGCGCATGCGCTCCACATCGCAGCGCGGCCCGAAGGCGCACTCCAGTTCGAGCGCATCGTCGCCGTGAGTCCTCCGGTCGACTTCTTGTTGGCATCGCGCCGCTTCGACGAGTTCTTCGACGCGCCGCTGCGCTGGCCCGCGGCCGAGCGCGACCGGCGCGTGCTCGAGATCGGCAAGAAGGCGCTCGCGCTGTTCGACGGCGACGTGAGCGACCCGCGCCTGCCCTTCGACCGCATCGAGTCCGAGTTCCTGATCGGGCTCAACGGCCGCGACGCCGTGCACAACGCGATGGTCGCGATCCAGACGACGACGGGCCGCGGCGTGCTGTTGCAACCCGAGCTCGATCCCGAGCGCGGCTGGCTGCTCGAAGAGGTGAACCACAGCTCGTTCGACGCCTACGTGCGCCACCTCGTGGTGCCGCACTTCCTCGTGAGCGACCCCGACGCGAGCATCGACTCGCTGCTCGAAGCGAGCGGCCTGCGCGGCATCGCGCCAGCGCTCGCCGCGGACCCGCGCGTGTCCATCTTCACGAACGCCGACGACTTCTTGTTAGGCCCCGGTGACGCGGAATGGCTGCGCACGGCGCTCGGTGAACGCGCCACGGTCTTCCCGAGCGGTGGGCATCTCGGGAATCTGTGGGTGCCGGAGGTGCAGCGCGCGATCTTCGACGCGCTCTCCTCAGCGCCCTAACACCTCGGCCAGCGCGAGCACGAGCCGCTCGGTCGCGTCCCAGCCGAGACACGCGTCCGTGATGCTCTTCCCGTACGCGAGCGGCTGCGCGCTCGGCTCCTGCTTCCCGCCCACGAGATGGCTCTCGACCATCAGCCCCCGCAGCGCGTTCTGCCCTGCGCGTCGCTGCGCAGCGACCGCGAGCGCGACGTCGCGCTGCTTCTCGGGCGCGCGCTCGCTGTTCGCGTGCGAGCAGTCGACCATGATCGCGTCCAGCAGCGCGTGCTCCCGTAACAACTCCGCCGCAGCGCTCACCGAAGCCGCGTCCCAGTTCGGCTTTGCGCCGCCGCGCAAGACGAGGTGCGCGTAGGGGTTCCCCGATGTCTCGAGAATCGCGGGCGCGCCCTCCTTCGTGAGCGAGGGGAAGATGTGCCGCGCGCGCGCAGCGCGGATCGCATCGACCGCGACGCGCACGTCGCCATCGGTGCGGTTCTTGATGCCCACCGGCATCGAGAGCCCACTCGCGAGCTCGCGATGCACCTGGCTCTCGGCCGTGCGCGCGCCGATCGCACCCCACGACACGAGGTCCGCGTAGAACTGCCCGAACGTCGTGTCGAGAAACTCCGTGCCCGCCGGCAGCTCGCGCGCCGCGATCTCGGCGAGCAGGCCGCGCGCGATCCGCAGCCCCTTGTTGATGTGATACGAGCCGTCGAGATCGGGATCGTTGATGAGTCCCTTCCAGCCGACCACCGTGCGCGGCTTCTCGAAGTAGACGCGCATCACCACGAGCACGCGCTCGCGCACGCGCTCTGCCAGCGCGCGCAGCTTGTCCGCGTACTCGAGCGCCGCGCGCACGTCGTGGATCGAGCACGGCCCCACGACGAGCAGCACGCGCGCATCGCGTCCGTCCAGCACCGCTTCCACGGCGCGCCGCGAGCGCACGACGAACTCGGACGCGCCGGGTGTTAGGGGAATCTCCTCCGCGAGCACCGCGGGCGCGATGAGGGGACGGACGGCGGTGATGCGGAGGTCGTCGGATTTCGGCGTCATCTCGCCGGATATAGCGGCGCGGCCCCGTCAGCGCGCGACGCGCACCGCTGCCTCGAGCATCTCGCGCCCGATGGGCTCGAGGCCGAGCTGCGTGCAGAGCAGGCCGCTCGACACGCGCTCGACGACGCCCCACTCCCAGGCCGCTTCGGCGTCGAGGCCGGTGCGCGCGGCGAGTGCGCGCGCTCGCGCGCGGCCGTCGCCTTCGAGCGCCGCCGCGTCCTCGCGCAGGAGAATGCCGAGGTCGTACTCCGGCTCGGCGGCGAGGCCATCGGGGTCGATTGCCTTCCAGCTGCCGTCTGCGGCTTCGAGCACGTTCAGGTCGTGGAGGTCGCCGTGCACGAGCATTGCGCGCGCGTCGTCGTGCGCCGCGATGCGGCGCTCGGCGCAGGCGAGCGCGTGCGCGACGACGCGTTCGGGCAGCGGCCGCCCTAACAGCTCCCACTTTTCCTGGATGAAGCTCACGAGCCAGCGCCCCTTCTCCGCGCCCGTCATGAAGCGTGCGCCGCGCACGGGGCGCCACATGCGCTTCAGCAGATCGCACAGCACGTCGTGGCGCTGATCGAGAGACAAGCCCGCGCTCGCGAGAGGTCGGCCGAGGCGCTCGAGCAAGAGCGCGCCGCGCCGCACGTCGTGGCGGTAAAGCTGCGCGAGCCCTTCGCCGCGAGCGAGCTCGTACGCGGCGACCTCGCTCGCGGGGTCGTTATCCGCGCGCGGCACTAACAACTTCAGCACCGCCTGCGTGCCGCCCGCGAGCTCCGCCTCGGCGACGTACGCCTCGGTGCCGCCGCGGAAGGAGCTGCCCGCGCGCATCGACCAGTCGCGTTCGAGCGACGCGATGAGCGCGGGCAAGCCGTCGACCCACGCCTGCGCGCCGTGGATGCGCGCTTTGCTGAGGACTTCGTCGGGGATGGAGAGCTTGGTCACGGCGGCTCAACTTCGCAGGCGCGCTTCATGGTCGGGGTGGTGGGATTCGAACCCACGACGCCGACCTCCCAAAGATCGGGCTCTACCAAGCTGAGCTACACCCCGACGCCGCGGCAACCTAGCCGCCCGCCGTCGCACTGCGCGAGCGCGCGGCGAGAGCGGAGGCGAACGTGGCCGATGAAACGAAGCGGCGGGGTGGCCCACTCTCGGGGTTGCGCGCCCTCGATCTCACCGACGAGCTCGGCTTCCTGTGCGGGAAGATGCTCGCGGACCTCGGCGTCGACGTCGTGATGATCGAGCCGCCGGGCGGCGCGCCGCTGCGCGACGACACGTTCACCTGGGCAGCGTGGGCCCGTAACAAGCACAGCCTCGTCGCCGATCTCGCGACGCCCGCGGGCCGCGCCGGCGTGCTCGAGCTGGCGCGCCACGCGGACTTCTTCCTCGAGTCGCGCGCGCCCGGTGCGCTCGCGGCGCTCGGGCTCGCCTACGACGACCTCGCCGCGCTGAATCCCGCGCTCGTGTTCGTCTCGATCACGCCGTTCGGGCAGAGCGGGCCGAAGTCTTCGTTTCGCGGGAGCGATCTCGTGATCGCCGCGGCGGCGGGCCCGTTGTTGTTGCAGGGCGACGACGACCGCGCGCCGGTGCGCGTGAGCGCGCCGCAGGCCCTCGCGCACGCGGGCGCCGAGGCCGCGGTGGGCGCGCTGCTCGCCCACACGGAGCGCGTGCACTCCGGGCGCGGACAGCACGTCGACGTGTCGGCGCAGCAGGCGTACGCGGCAGCGACGCAGGCGGACATCCTCACCGCGCGCGTCGGCGACAAGAGTGGGAAGCGCGTCGGCGGCGGCCTGCGCATGGGCGATCTGCGCGTGCGCTTCTCGTATCCCGCGCGCGACGGCAACGTCTCGATCACGCACGCGTTCGGCAGCGCGATGGGGCCGGCGACGCAGCGGCTCATGGAGTGGCTCGGAGAGATGGGCGAGTGCGACGCCGACCTCGCGGGCATCGACTGGATCGGCTTCGGCGCGCGCGCGCTGCGCGGCGAGGAGAAGCCCGAGACGCTGCTGCGCGCGCAGGCGCAGATCGCGGCGGCCACCGCGAAGCGCACGAAAGCGGAGTGGCTCGCGCTCGCGATCGAGAAGAAGTTCCACGTCGCTCCCGCCGCCACACCGAGCGATCTCCTCGCGAGCGAACAGCTCGCCGTGCGCGGGCTCTTCGATGAGGTCGAGGGCGTGCGCGCGCCAGGCCGCTTCGCGGTGTTCTCGCGCACTCCGATCGCACCCGCGAGCGCACCGCCTGCGCTGGGCGTGGGCAGCGCGCGCGTGCTGAAGGAGTGGAGCGCGCCGCGCTCGGGCGCTGCACCCGTAACAACTCAGCGTGCGCTCCCGCTCGCCGGCGTGAAGGTGCTGGATTTCACCTGGGCGATCGCGGGCCCCACCGTGACGCGCACGCTCGGCGATTACGGCGCGACCGTGGTTCGCATCGAGGGCGCCGCGCACCCCGACGCGTGCCGCACCACGCGCCCCTTCCTCGGCGGCCGCTTCGGCGGCGAGCGCAGCGCGATCTTCCACACCATGAACGCGAACAAGCTGCAGCTCGGCCTCGACCTGACGAAGCCCGAGTCGCGCGAAGTGATCTTCGACCTCGCGCGCTGGGCCGACGTCGCGATCGAGTCGTTCTCGCCCGGCGTGATCGCGCGCATGGGCTTCGGCTACGACGCGCTCGCGAAGCTGAACCCGCGCCTCGTCTACGTCTCCACCTCGCTCGCCGGCCAGAGCGGCCCGCACGCGAGGCTCGCCGGCTTCGGCAACCTCGGCGCCGCGCTCTCCGGCATCTGGGAGCTGGTGGGCTGGCCCGACCGCGCGCCCGCCGGCCCGTATGCCGCGTACACCGACTACGTCGCGCCGCGCTTCTCGCTGTGCGCGATTCTCGCTGCGCTCGAGCACCGGCGGCGCACGGGTGAGGGCCAGTTCATCGATGTCTCGCAGGCCGAGTCCGCGATCCAGTTCATCGCGCCCGTGATCGCGGAGGCATCGGCGACAGGCCGCAATCGCACGCGCGCGGGCAACGCCGACGAGCGCTTCGTGCTGCACGGCGTCTTCCCGTGCACCGGTGACGACCGCTGGATCGCGATCGCCGCGCGCACGCACGCGGAGTGGGAAGCCGCCGCGAAAGTCCTCGGCTGCGATGCAAGCGCGCCGAGCGAGGCCGCGGTGGCCGCCGCGACCGCGAAGCACGACGCCTTCGCCCTAACGAGCGCGCTGCAGGCCGCCGGCGTCGCGGCGCACGCAGTGCAGTCGAGCATCGACCTCAGCGCCGACCCACAGCTCGAAGCCCGCGGCCACTTCGTCCCCGTCACGCACCCGACCATGGGCGCAAGCTGGGTCGAGGCAAGCCGCATCCACCTCTCGGAGACGCCGGCGCGCGTGGCAACGGTCGCGCCGAGCCTCGGTGGCGATAACGAATTCGTGCTGCGCGACCTACTCGGCTACGACGACGAGCGAATCTCGGCGCTCGCAGTGGCTGAGGCGCTGCAGTAACAGCTCGGCGCATTGCCGCGCCTAGGCGAAGCCAGAACGACCTCGAAGTCGAACGCTTCTCCCAAGCAGGTCGGCCGAGGCCGCAAGCGAAGCGCGCAGCAGCGGGCGAGTCCTCGAGCCCGATGCGGAGTAAACGTGGAGAAACTGCGCCACCACCCGCGTCCCGCTAATCCTCCAACGGAGGCTTCCCGATCAGCGCCTTCACGTTCGCCGGCCCCTCAGGCGCGGTGCCGGATTTCGCGACCACGCCCCAGTGTGCGTGCGCCAGCTGCTGCACCACCATCGCGGCGCGCAGCGCGTTGTAGAAGCCCTGCTCGTTCTGCGTTTGGTTCAGCGATTCCTTCGCGGTCTTGAGGCCCATCATCGGCTGCTCCGCGATCTCCTGCGCGAGCGCGAGCGTCTCGGCTTCGAGCTTCTCGCGCGGCACGACGCGGTTCACCATGCCGATCGCCTTCGCGGCGCGTGCTGTGATGGCGCGGCCGGTGAAGAGCATCTCCTTCGCCTTGCGCATCCCGAACTCCCACGGGTGGCCGAAGTACTCGACGCCGTTCACGCCGAACCCGACGACGGGGTCCTGGAACGTGGCGTCCTCGCTCGCGACGACGAGATCGAACGGCCACACGAGCATCAGCCCGCCCGCGATCACCTTGCCCTGCACCTGCGCGATGGTCGGCTTCGGCAGATTCCGCCAGCGCCAGCACAGGTTGAAGTAGACCTCTTCCTCGAACGCCCAGTGGCCCTCGGGTCCGGGCTGGCGGAAGCCGCGCGAGGTGCCGATCGCGACGTCGCGCAGCTTCCAGTCGCCGTCGTAGCCCATCGGCCCGTGGCCCGAGGAGAAGTGCTTGCCCGCGGCGGCGATGATGATCGCGCGCACCGCGTCGTCGGCGCAGGCGCGGTCGAGCGCGGCGTTCAAGCCGTAGAGCACGCGCAGGTTCTGCGCGTTCGCCTTGTCGGGGCGGTTCAGCACGATGCGCACCACGCGCTCGGCCGGCTGCTCGTAGAGCACGTCGCCGAAATCGTCCTCGCTCGCAGTCGTGGCCTCGCTCATCGCAGACTCCTCTCGCGGACGGCCTCAAATAGCGTGATCGCGCTGCATTCGCGAAGGGCCCCGGTAGATTGCGCCGCCCGTTACCCGAACACCGCGCTCCGCGTCGAAATCTCTCTGACAACTCCGAGGCTTGCGTGACGAATCGCAGCGATCGCATTCCGCCCGGCCAGACCGAGACCAAGAAGTGGCCCGTCCTGCATTACGGCGAGGTTCCGAGGTACGCGCCCGGCAAGTGGGACTTCCGCGTGTTCGGCCTCGTCGACGCCGAGCAGCGCTGGTCGCTCGCCGAGCTGAAGGCGCTGCCGCAGGTGGAGACGACGAGCGACATCCACTGCGTCACGACTTGGTCGCGCCTCGACACCACGTTCCGCGGCGTGCGCGTGCGCGATCTGCTCGCGGGCGTCGCGCGCAAGCCAGGCGCCGACTTCGTGCTGATCCACGCCGACCCGGGCTACACGACGAACCTGCCGCTCGCGGACCTAATGACTGACGACGTGCTGCTCGCGACGCACGAAGGCGGCAAGCCGCTGAGCGACGAGCACGGCGGCCCGGTGCGCCTCGTCGTGCCGAAGCTCTACTTCTGGAAGAGCGCGAAGTGGGTGCGCGGCCTCGAATTCACCGACATCGACGTGCCCGGCTTCTGGGAGCGCGCCGGTTACCACATGCGCGGCGACCCGTGGCGCGATGAGCGCTACCGCGACAGCGAGACGAACGCGATGCAGCGGATGAGAGCGGAGGCGAAGAAGCGGGGGCGCTGAATTGGGAACCATCCCGGCGGCCCAGCCTCGAACGGGCGGCCGCAAGCGACGCCGTTTCCCGGCGTCGCGCGCAGCGAGGCGAAGCCGAGCGAAGCCCAACGAGCCGTCACGCGAGCTTGATCAGCTGAAACACCTTCTCCTCGAGCCAGATCACCAGCTCGCGCAGCGCGTCTTGGCTCACTTCGTGCTGCATGTCGAACTCGCGGTACTGCACGTTCACGCCGCGGGCGAGCAGGCGCGTGCGCGACTCCTGCGCGCGGTCGACGGGAATCATCGGATCCTGCGTGCCGTGGATGACGAGCGCGGGGAAGTTCTGGTGCTCGTCCTGGCGCGGGATCGCGGCATCCACCTGCTCGGGCAACCAGCTCGAAAGCGCGACGAGGCCGGCGAAGCGACTCGGGCCCCCTAACACCAGGTCGTACGCCATCACGCCGCCCTGCGAGAAGCCCACCACCACGATCTTGCGGCGGTCGATCGGGTAGCGCTTGCACGCGTCGTCGAGGAATTCGCGCAGCAGCCCGCGCGCGGCGTCGAAGGCCTGCGGGTCGATCTCGCGCGTGCTCGTGATCGGCCACCAACCGAAGCCGAGCACGCCCCGCGCGATCTCGAAGGCGACCGGCCCCTGCGGCGACAGCACCAGCGCGCCGCCGCCGTGGAGGATGGGCGCGAGCCCGAGCAGGTCGTGCGCGTTCGCGCCCCAGCCGTGCAGCATGAGGATGGTCGGGTGCGGGCCTTCGCCCGGCGGGACGTGAGCGGTGTAGAGGAGTTCCATGCGGGCACGGTAGGCGCGAGGGCGTCGCGAGTCAGCGGGACGCGCAATTGCACGCACCCTAGGTGCGGAATCTCCGCGCCACGGCGCGCTGCCTCTCCGCGATCTGCGCGCGGCGCTCCTGCGCGCCGAAGGCGGGCGTGCTAGGGGGCAGCGCGGCGCGTAGGTCTGCGAGCTTCACGACGCGCGACGTCGGCTCGGGCGCGCTCGTCGCGAACACCCACCGGTAGGTGATGAGGCCATCGTGCCGGCCCTCGGTGTCGAGCCAGTTCTGCACGCCGGGATCGAGCTCTGCGATGACGACGCGGAAGCGGCCGTCGTCGTCCGTTCGAATCTGGTGACCCGTCAGGGAGCTCACGCGGTTCGCGAAGTCGAGCGATTCGAACCACGGGAACGCGTAGAGCTGGATCGACCAGTAGCGAGCGCGCGGCGCGTCGCACTCGATCACGAGCGCCTCGTCGTCCGCGAGGTTCCACCAGCCGCCGCCGTAATAGATGTCCCTCGCGCCGCCGGCTTGCGGGCGCGGCTTGCCGAGGCGGTTGTCCGGGAGAAACGAGCGAGCGCGGCGCATCCACTCGTTCCAGTACACGACGCTGCGCTCGACCCAAGTGGCCGCGCGATCGAGCGCGTGCGCCACCTGCTCAGCCTCGAGCGACGGCGGCGCGAGGCCCTCACTGCCCGCTCGCTCGATGCGGAAGTGCGCGACCGGGTCGTGCTGCCAGTCGCTCACGTACTGGCGCAGCAGCACGTACTCGGCCTCGGGGTGCAGCGGCACCCAGTTCCCCAGTTGCGGCGTCGCGCTCACGATCACCTCGAGCGAGCCATCCGCTGCGACTGCGAGCTGCGAGAGATTGCGCTCCTCGAACACGCGCAGCTGCCCGAGCTGCATGTCGCCCTCGTTCGTCGACAGGATCAGCTCGCGCAGGCCGCGCACGTTGCCCGTGATTCGATACGTGCCGCCCGCCTCCACGCGCGCGCGCTGATAGTGATTGTCCGCGTTCGGCCCGCCCCAGCGCGTGACGTCGTCGTCGAAGCGCAGGAATGCGGGGAAGCGCGGGTCCGCGAAGTCGAGGTACTGCTGCAGCGCGAACACGCTGAGGCGGCCGAGATGGCGGAAACCCTCGGCGCGGTCGCGCGGCGCGCTCGGGAAGTCGTCGCGAAGGATGCGCTCGCCCGTCGCCTTCAGGCGATCGCAGAATGCAGCCCAGTCTCGTTGCAGCGAGCTCGCGTCGCCGTGCTCCGCCATGCGCGCCTCCGTGCTCCCGGAAGCTGACTCAGCTTGTGCGGCCGCCGCATCGAGATCGCCAGACGCTGCGTCCGATCGTGATGAACGGCGTGTGGCGTTCACTTCGACTGCGAGGCCCCGCGCGTCCGCCGAAACGCGCGGCTTCTCGGGGCGCGCGGGGCTACGAGTGCTGCGCACGCGAGGAGCCCGCATGCCCGCACGGCGCGTCTACATCTTCAATCACGTGCAGAAGTGCGCGGGCACCTCGCTCGCGACCGCGATCTTTCGCAGCTTCGCGTGCCGCGAATCGGCGCAGCTCTACATGCTCTCGACCATCGACGAGTTCTTCCCGCGCTGGCAGCGCGGCGATTTCCGCGAGGCGGAGTCGATCTACGTCGCGAGCCACTTCGCTGCGGGCGCGCACGCGCTGTTCCCCGAGCACGAGCCGATGTATCTGACGATGCTGCGTGAGCCGCTCGCGCGCTTCCTCTCGGCCTACCGCATGGCGATGGACATCGGCACGCTGCCCGACTCGTTCACGCCCGAGAACTACTTCGCCGGCGCTTGGCCTAATTACTCGACGCTCGCGATCGGCGACGGCGACCTCGCGGAGGCGAAGCGGCGACTCGAGGACGAGTACCCGTTCGTCGGCATCACCGAGGAGTACGAGCGCTCGGCGGCATTGCTCGCGCACACGTTCGAGCTGCCGTTCATCGCGAAGCTGCACGCGAATCCGTCGGCGACGCGCGCACGAGGACCAGCTGTCGGGCGAGTTCAAGCAGCGCTTCTACGCCGCGAACTCGGACGACGCCGAGCTGTACCGGTTCGCGCGAGCGCTCTTCGAGCGCCGGTACCGCGCAGCGGAGCCGGCGATGCACGCGAGCTACCGCCCCGCCGTCGCGCTGGAATCGCAGCTCGACGTGATGGAGTTCCTGAAGGCGTACGTGCACGATGTCGGCGGCGCGGACAGCTTCATCTTCGAGCCGTGGTCGCCGCACGACCGGGCACGCACGCTGTTCTGGGGCGTCGTCTATCGCACGGGCTTCATCCCGCTCTGCTTCCGACTGCTCGAACAGAAACGCGTGGATGCGCTGCGCGTCGTGCTCGCGAATCTGCGCGCCTTCCACGAGCACGCGCCCTATGCCCAGCCAGTGCTCGGCCGCGCCATCGCGTTCTTCGAGAACGCCTGCGCAGGCGGCGCCATCGCACGCGAGATGCCCGTGCTCAGCGTGGACTACGTCGCGTTCCTCGAGACCGACCGCATGCTCCGCCACGGCCGCGCGCTGCGCGCGAGCGGCGACCTGAAGACGCGCATCGAGCGCGCGCTCCTCGCCGAGTAGCGAACGGGGAAGCACGCGCACGCAGCCGCACCGGTCGAGGCGCCGGCGCCAGAGCGGACCCCGCACGCGACACCACCACGCGTTGACTCGCGCCTCCATGCATCGCCGCGCCCCTCCGTCGCTGCTAACTCCCTTCGCCTATGCCCGCCAAGTCTCTCTTCGACAAAGTTTGGGAAGCGCACACCGTGCGCGAGCTGGCCGATGGCCAGACGCAGCTGTTCATCGGGCTGCACCTGATCCACGAGGTCACGAGCCCGCAGGCGTTCGCGCAGCTGCGCGAGATGGGACTCGCGGTGCGCTTCCCGCAGCGCACGTTCGCGACGGTCGACCACATCATTCCCACCGAGTCGCAGCGCCGGCCGCTCGCGGATTCGCTCGCGGAGGAGATGCTCGTTCACCTCGAGCGCAACTGCGGCGAGTACGGCATCCAGATCTATCTGCCGAGCAGCGGCAAGCAGGGCGTCGTGCACGTGATCGGGCCCGAGCTCGGGCTCACGCAGCCGGGCATGACGGTCGCCTGCGGCGACTCGCACACCTCGACCCACGGTGCGTTCGGCGCGATCGCGTTCGGCATTGGCACCTCGCAAGTGCGCGACGTGCTCGCCACGCAGTGCCTCGCGATGGCGAAGCCGAAGCTGCGCCGCATCGAGGTCACGGGCAAGCTCGCGAGCGGCGTCTACGCGAAGGACGTGATCCTGCACATCATCCGCCGCCTCGGCGTGAACGGCGGCGTCGGCTTCGCCTACGAGTACGCGGGCGCGGTGATCGAAGCGATGTCGATGGAAGAGCGCCTCACCGTGTGCAACATGTCGATCGAGGGCGGCGCGCGCGTCGGCTACGTGAACCCCGACGAGATCGCGACGACGTACCTGCGCGGTCGCGAGTTCGCTCCCAAGGGCGCTGCGTGGGACAAGGCGGTCGCGTTCTGGCGCGGCATGGCCAGCGACGCGGGCGCTCACTACGACGATCGCGTCGAGCTCGCGGGCCGCGAGATCGCGCCGACCGTCACCTGGGGCATCAACCCTGGGCAGGCACTCGGGGTGAACGAGGCGCTGCCGCTGCTCACGCAGGTGCGCGACGACGAGCGCGCGGGCTTCGCCGAGGCGTGCGAGTTCATGGGCTTCGCGCCGGGACAGAAGATCGCGGGCACGAAGATCGACGTGGCGTTCATCGGCTCGTGCACGAACGGGCGCATCAGCGACCTGCGCGAGGCCGCGCGCGTCGCGCGCTCGGGCAAAGTCGCGAAGGGTGTGCGCGCGCTCGTGGTGCCGGGCTCGCAGCAAGTCGCGAAGCAGGCCGAGGCCGAGGGGCTGCACGAGGTGTTCCGCAGCGCCGGCTTCGAGTGGCGCCTCGCGGGCTGCTCGATGTGCCTCGCGATGAACCCCGATCAGCTGAAGGGGCGCGAGATGTGCGCCTCATCGAGCAATCGCAACTTCAAGGGCCGCCAAGGCTCGCCGACCGGCCGCACGCTGCTGATGTCCCCCGCGATGGTGGCGGCAGCGGCGATCGTGGGTCAGGTCGTGGATGTTCGGGAGCGCCTGTAATGGCCGCGGTAGTCGAGCGAGTTCAAGGCACCGCGTGCGTGCTGCGCGGCGACGACATCGACACGGATCGAATCATCCCCGCGCGCTACCTGCGCTGCGTCACGTTCGACGGCATCGGCCAGTACGCCTTCGAGGACGACCGCAAGCAAGCGAAGGGCAATCACCCGCTCGACGACAAGCGCTTCGCCGGTGCGGGCATCCTGATCGTGGGCCGGAACTTCGGGTGCGGCTCCTCGCGCGAGCACGCGCCGCAGGCGCTCATGCGCTTCGGCTTCAACGCCTTCATCGGCGCCTCGTTCGCCGAGATCTTCCACGGCAACTGCACCGCCATGGGCCTGCCCTGCGTGACGCTCGGCGAGCGCGATCTCGCGACGCTAATGGACAGCGTCGAGCTCGACCCGACCCAACGAGTCGCGATCGATCTGGCCGCGCGCACGGTGACTTCGCGTGCGGGCGTGATGCAGGCCGAGATCCGCGACGGCACGCGCAAGGCGCTGCTCGAAGGCAGCTGGAACGCGACCGCCGTGCTGATCGAGGCCGGCGACGCGATCGAGCGCACCGCGCGCACGATCCCGTACGTGGCGGGCTTCCCGAGCTGACGCGCCGGCGCCGCAAGCCCAAACGGCGCGCGCAGCGAG
The DNA here is from genome assembly GCA_016875395.1 of Deltaproteobacteria bacterium. Lineage (NCBI taxonomy): Bacteria > Pseudomonadati > Myxococcota > Myxococcia > Deltaproteobacteria bacterium. The sequence goes on from VGRF01000025.1 coordinate 48,683, forward strand.
GCACAGCCGAGCGGAGTCAATGCGCAAGCGCCGAAGGCGAGCTGCGCTTCTGGGCACAAGGCGCGGCGCGCTGAGGCGCGAGCTCAGTCCGTCCGCACGTCCTTCGCCCACGCGCGGTTCGCCTCGTACCACGCGACCGCGGCGGCGACGCCTTCCGCGAGCGAGACGCGCGGCGCCCAGCCGAGCTGCGCGCGCGCGCGCTCGATGCTTGCGGCGGTGCGCGGGACGTCGGCAGGATGCGCGGGCTTGTGCTCGATCTCGGCGCGGCGCCCGAGCGCGCGCTCGATCGTCGCGATCAGCTCGTTCACCGCGTACGGGTGATCGCCGCCGAGGTTGATCACGTCGTAGCCGAGCGGGCGCAGCGCGAGCACGGTGCCGCGCGCCACGTCGTCCACGAACGTGAAGTCGCGCGACATCGTGCCGTCGCCGAACACGGTGATCGGGCGCCCCTCGCGAATGCGCTGCACGAAGCGGAACACACTCATGTCGGGGCGACCCGCGGGCCCGTACACGGTGAAGTACCGCAGCACGCTCACGTCGAGGCCGTGCAGTGCGTGATACGTGTGCGCGAGTGCCTCGGCGGCTTTCTTGGTCGCGGCGTACGGCGAGAGCGGGAGGCTCGACTCGTCCGTCTCACGGAACAGCGCGGCGCTCGATTCTCCGTACACGCTCGAGGTCGACGCGAGCACGAACTTCGCGATGGCGCGCTCGCGGCAGAACGCGAGCAGGTTCAGCGTGCCCGTCACGTTCGTGTCGACGTAGACCCACGGGTTCTCGACGCTCGTGCGCACGCCGGCGCGCGCCGCGAGGTTGATGCACGCGTCGAAGGCGCCCGCGGGCAGCGCGGACGCAAGCGCTGCGCGATTCGCGATGTCGGCGCGCGCGAACGAGAAGCCGGCGCGAGGCGTCAGCGTCGCGAGCCGGTTCTCCTTCACGCGCGGGTCGTAGGCGTCGTTCAGGTCGTCGAGGCCGACGACTTCGCGGCCCTCGTCCAATAACAGCCCGCACACGCGCGCGCCGATGAAGCCCGCCGCGCCGGTGACGAGAACGCGCCCCACGCCCTACTTCCCTGAGAACGAAGCAGTGCGTTTGCCGAGGAACGCGTCCATGCCTTCGAGGCGATCCTCGGTCGCGAAGATCGAGCCGAAGCCCACCTGCTCGAGCGCGTGCGCCACCCGTACGTCCGCGTCCTGCCCTTCCTGCATCACGCGCTTGGCCGACGCGACCGCGACCGGGCCCTTCTTCGCGATCGTCTCCGCCGTCGCGAGCGCCGCGGCGAGCAGCGGCTCGGCGTCGTCGTAGACGCGGTTGGCGAGGCCGATGCGGAGAGCGGTGTCGGCGTCGATCGGCTCGCCCGTGAGAATCAGCTCCTTCGCCCACGCGGGCCCGACGCGCCGAACGAGCCGGCTCGTGCCGCCGAAGCCGGGGATCAGGCCGAGGTTCACCTCGGGCTGACCGAGGCGCGCCTTCTTGCTCGCGTAGATCCAGTCGCACGCGAGCGCGAGCTCGCAGCCGCCGCCGAGCGCGAAGCCGTTCACCGCGGCGATCGTGGGAATCGCGAGCGCTTCGAGCTTCGCGAAGGTGTCGTGGCCGAGGCGCGAGAAGGCCTCGCCCTGCTGCGGCGTCATCGTGCGCATCTGCGCGATGTCCGCGCCCGCGGCGAACGCGCGGCCGGCGCCCGTGATCACGAGCGCGCGAGCGCTCCCGTCGCGAGCGACCTCGTCGAGGCGCGCGGCGAGATCCGTCAGCAGCGCGGAGGAGAGCGCGTTCAGCGCATCGGGGCGGTTCAGCGTGAGCAGCAGCGCGGCGCCGCGCCGTTCCGAGAGCACGAGATCGGGCACGAGATCCTCCTGCGAAGGGCGGCGCAACGTATCGAGCCTGCCGTGCGAGCGCTGGCTCGGCGGTACAGCCGGGGTCTGACCCAAGCGCGGCGCGTGCCGGAGCGACCGCTTCGCGTGATAGCCTGCGCGGCCCGCGCGCTCGCGGGACAAAGCGGCCGCACGCGAACGCTTCCGGCCGCGCAGGAGACACGATGCAACGCTCCAAGCTCGCCCTCGCCGCCGGCATCTTCGGCGCCGTCGGCCTCTTCGATCCCGCGCTCGGCGCGCTGCTCGCGAACACCGGTGCGCTCGAGCCGATGGGCGGCTTCCAGCTGTTCCTGCTGGGCCTCGCGTCCGCGGTGGTCGGTGGCCTGCTCGGCCTCGGCGCTCTCTACACGACGCGGGCCGCCGCGCAGCGCAGCGGGCGCAATCTCGCATACGTCGGGATCGCGGCGGCGCTGGTCGCAATCGCCGTCGTCTCGATCGCACAGCGCCCCGGCGCGGTCGTTCCGCCGATCAACGACATCAGCACCGATCTCGCGGATCCACCCGCATTCCCGAACGACCCGTCCGGCCGCAATCGCGACATGAGCTTCCCCGCCGGCTTCGCCGACCAGATCAAGGCGACTCCCAGCTATCAGGACCTCCAGCCGATTCGCGTCGCGCGCGCCCCCGAAGCGGTGCTGCGCGAGGCGGAGCAAGCGGCGCGCGCGCTCGACTGGAGCGGCGTCGCGGCCGACCCCGCCGCCGGAGTTGTTACGGGCAGCGAGACGACGAAGCTGTTCCGCTTCGTCGACGACGTGGTCGTGCGCGTGCGCAGCGACGGCACGGGCGGCTCGGTCGTCGACGTGCGCAGCAAGTCGCGCGACGGCCAGGGCGACATCGGCGCCAACGCGGCGCGGATCCGGCGGTTCTTCGAGGTGTTGCCGGACTGAGCGCGCTCGCTGGCTCGCTTCTCGCGATCGGCACCTTCGTCGCGCTCTGGCGGTGGCGGTGCGGCGCCCGGAATCTCCCGCAGCGAGGCCCCGCGCAGTCGAGAGCCGTCGGCGCGGCAATCGCTGAGGAAGCAGAGGAGGCGCATCGTGGGCGGCGACTGGTTCCATCCGACGCGACTCTTGGAGTACTGGTTCTTTCTCGTCCCAGGCCTCCTCGCCCTCGGCGTCTTGGCGGCGCTCTGGATCGACCGGCGCGCGTCCACGCGGCGGGACGACGAGCTCGTTCGTCTCGCGGGCAGCCGCGAGCAAGCGGAACACCTGCTCTCACTCGAGATGGCGGGGCACGCTGGGCTCTCGCGCGACCGCGCCCGCGAGTTGTTGATTCGGCGCCTTCGCGGGGATGCGCCCCGTGGTCCGCGCGTGAAGCGAAGGCGCGTCTTCAACGGCCGCTGAGCGCCGGCGCTCAGAACTCGCTGTCGAACCACTCGTTCGCGCGCTTCACGTTCGGATCGCGCTTCTGCTCCGCGGTGCGCAGCTCGACGCGGCGAATCTTGCCGCTGATCGTCTTCGGCAGCTCCGCGAACTCCAGGCGCCGGATGCGCTTGAACGGGGCGAGCTTGTTGCGGAGAAACGCGAACACGTCGGCCGCGACCTCGCGGCTCGGCGCGAAGCCGGCGCGCGTCACCACGAACGCCTTCGGCACGGCGAGGCGCAGCGCGTCGGGGCTCGGCACCACGGCGGCCTCGGCGATCGCGGGGTGCTCGATCAGCACGCTCTCGAGCTCGAACGGCGAGATGCGGTAGTCGCTCGCCTTGAACACGTCGTCTGCCCGACCGACGTACGTGACGTAGCCCTCGTCGTCGATGCTCGCCGTGTCGCCCGTGTGGTAGTGACCGAAGCGCATCGCCTCGGCGGTCTTCGCGGCGTCGTCCGTGTACCCGACCATGAGACCGAGCGGGCGCGGCTCGAGCGCGAGGCAGATCTCGCCCTCGCGCTGCTGCGTGCCGTAGGCGTCGAGCAGACGCACCTGATAACCCGGGAGCACGCGCCCCATCGAGCCGGGCTTCACGAGTTGTCCGGGCGTGTTCCCGATCTGCGCGGTCGTCTCGGTCTGCCCGAAGCCGTCGCGAATCGTGATGCCCCAAGCGCGCCGCGCCTGCTCGATCACCTCGGGATTCAGCGGCTCCCCGGCGCCGCATAGCTCGCGCAGCGAGGTCTTCGTGCTCGCGAGGTCGGGCGACTGGATCAGCATCCGCCACACCGTCGGCGGCGCGCACAGCGTGGTGACGCGGTGCTTCACGAGCGTCGCCAGCATCGCTTTCGCGTCGAAACGCGCGTAGTTGTAGAGGAACACCGTCGCGCCCGCGTTCCACGGCGCGAAGAAGCAGCTCCACGCGTGCTTCGCCCAGCCCGGCGAGGAGATGTTGAGGTGGGTGTCGCCCGGCTGGAGCCCGATCCAGTACATCGTCGCGAGGTGCCCGACCGGGTAGCTCTCGTGCGTGTGCAGCACGAGCTTCGGCTTCGAGGTCGTGCCCGAGGTGAAGTAGAGCAGCAGCGGATCGCTCGCGCGCGTCGGCGCAGCGGGCGTGAAAGTCGTCAGGGACTTCTCCGCGCTCGCGAACGAGTGCCAGCCCGCGGCGTCCCCGCCGACGACGATCCTCGTGTACGCGCCGGGAACCGCGTCGAACTTCGCGACGTGCGCCGCGCCGACGACGACGTGCTTCACCTGCCCGCGATCGAGGCGGTCGCGCAGATCGTTCGCGGCGAGCAGCGTCGTCGCGGGGATCATCACCGCGCCGAGCTTGATGCAGGCGAGCATCACCTCCCACAGCGCGATCTCGTTGCCGAGCATCAAGAGCACGCGGTCGCCCCTCGCGACGCCGAGCCCGCGCAGCCAGTTCGCCACTTGGTTGCTGCGCGCAGAGAGCTCGGCGAAGGAGCGCTTCTCCTCCGCACCCGATTCCTCCACGACGTGAAGGCCCGTGCGGTCGTTGTTCGCCGCCATCGCGTCGAAGTAGTCCGTCGCCCAGTTGAAGTGCGTGAGCGCGGGCCAGCGGAAGCCGCGGATTGCGGCTGCGTAATCGGTGCGCTGCGCGAGCAGGAAATCGCGCGCCTCGAGGAACTTCGCGACTTCGCTCATTTCGCATCCTCCGCGTGGCCGAAGTGGAGCTGCTCGGCGAGCGCGTCGTGACCCTGCGCGGCGCTCGGCTCGGGCGCGAGCTTCGAGACGACGAAGCCGACCGCGAACGCGAGCGGGATCGTGAGCAGCGCGGGGTTGCGCAGCGGGAACCACGCGGCGCTGCCGCCGAGGATGTCGATCTGCACCGTGGGCGAGAGGGCGATCAAGCCGAGCGTGCTGAGCGTGCCGACCGCCATGCTCGCAACGGCGCCGCGCGTCGTGAAGCCGCGCCAGAAGATCGCGAGCACGAGCGCGGGGAAGTTCGCGCTCGCCGCGATCGCGAACGCGAGCGCCACCATGAACGCCACGTTCTGGCCCTTGAACGAGATGCCGAGCACGATCGCGACGAGACCGAGCGCGACCGTCGCGATGCGAGCGACGACGAGCTCTTCGTCTGCATCCCCGTGGCCGCGCCTCACCACATGCACCCACAAGTCGTGCGAGAGCGCGGCAGCGCCCGAAAGCGTCAGGCCGGCGACAACGGCGAGGATCGTCGCGAACGCGACCGCGGCGATGAAGCCGAGGAAGGGCGTGCCGCCGAGATGCTGCGCGAGCAGCGGCGCCGCGAGGTTGCCGCCGGCGTCCGCGGCCCTGATCGCGTCGGGACCGACGAGCACCATCGCGCCGAAGCCGAGCACGAACGTCATCAGGTAGAAGAAGCCGATCAGGCCCGTCGCGTAGAACACGCTGGTTCGCGCCGCGCGCGCGTCGGGCACGGTGTAGAAGCGCATCAGGATGTGCGGCAGGCCCGCGGTTCCGAACATCAGCGCCGCGCCGAGCGAGACGGCTTCCAGCGGGTTCGAGACGAGCTTGCCCGGCGCGAGCATCCCCTCGCCGTACTGCGCGGCTGCGGCAGCGAACAGCTGCGCGGGGCTGAACTCGAACCTCGCGAGCACGAGCAGCCCGAGCAGCGTCGCACCCCCTAACAACAGCCCGGCCTTCACGATCTGCACCCAGGTCGTCGCGATCATCCCGCCGAACAGCACGTACACGATCATCGCCGCTCCGGTGATCGCGACGGCCGTCTCGTAGGAGAGCCCGAACAAGAGCTTGATCAGGTTCCCCGCACCGACCATCTGCGCGATCAGGTAGAACGTGACCGTCGCGAGCGTTCCGCACGCGGCGGCTATGCGGACCGGCACTTGGCGCAGCCGCAGCGCGACCACGTCGGCGAAGGTGAAGCGCCCGAGGTTGCGCAGCGGCTCGGCGATCAGGAACAGCACGATCGGCCAGCCGACGAGCCAACCCGTCGAGTAGATCAGGCCGTCGAAGCCCGTGGTGGAGACGAGCCCCGCGATGCCGAGGAAGCTCGCGGCGCTCATGTAGTCGCCCGCGAGCGCGAAGCCGTTCTGTCCCGCCGTGATCGAGCGGCCCGCGGCGTAGAACTGCTCGGTGCTGCGCGTCTTGCGCGCGGCCCAGTAGGTGATGCCGAGCGTGGTCGCGATGAACGCGAAGAACCACGCCATCGCGACGCCGCTGGTCTGCGCGCCCTCAGCCATCGCGTCGCCCGCGCAGCGCGCGCAGCGCCGGGTCGTAGCGCTTGTTGGCCCAGCGCACGTAGAGCGCGGTGAACAGCCAGGACAGCACGATCACCGACGCGCCGAGCACGATCCCGAGCGAGAGCCCCGGCGCGAGCAGCGCGCCGAGCCGAGCGGGCGCGAACGCCACGAGCAGGATGAAGCCGAAGTAGACGAGCACCGTGGCGGCGCTCAGCGCGGTGACGACTCGCGCGCGCGCGGACTCGAGCTTTCGCAGCGAGTCGAGATCGCTCACACCAGCTTCTCGTTTCCGCGCCTGACTTCGATCGCGAAGTTCGGGCACGCGCGCGCGGCGTCGACGATCGCGTCCAGCGTGTCGCCCGGCGCCGGCGCGATCACGACGCGGCGCTCCGCGTCGAGCGAGAAGGTCGCGGGCGCGCGGCGCACGCACGCGCGCGCGCCCTTGCACGCGGCGCGCTCGGCGCGGATCTCGAGCGGCTCCACCCTTCGCTACTCGCCGACGAACTTCTCGAGCAGCGCGTGGAAGTGGCGCGGCTTGGTCTCCTGATAGCCCGCGAGCGTGACGTGGCTGTGCGCCGCGGCGCGCAGCCCCTCCTGCACGCGGAACAGGTTGCCCGTGTCCTGGTTGAACACCTTCGCGAGGAAGCCGAGCTGCGGCGCCTTCGTCCAGTCGTCGTCTTCACCGAGCAGCTGGAACTTCGCCGGCGGCGGGCGCTTGCCGCGGAACGGCGCGAGGTAGAACACCTCCATCAGACACGAGTTCGGATCGTTGCCGTTCGGCCGGAAGCGATACGTGATGCGGTTGTAGGCGCCCCACGGATGGAAGTTCGGGAACAGCGTGTAGTAGAAGCTGTCGTTCATCTCGGCGTCCGTCAGGTCCTCGACGCCGGGCACCACGCCCTTCATCTGCATGCGCGTGAGCTGGCCGACGAACTCGCGCGCCGTCATGCCCTCGGGCACGCGCATCAGCGGCTCGCTGTCGATGTCGCGGGAGAACATCGCGTCGAGCTGATCCTGCTCGGTCGGCTCCCACGTGAGATGCGGGCTCGGCGTCATGTTCGGCGTGATCGCGCGCGAGAACGTGTCCCACGCGTCGTACTGCGAGTTGCAATCTCCGATGCCGGCCAGCATCTGCGGGTGCGTGAGGATCACGTGGTAGGCCTCCATGAAGGCCTCCTGACACACCTTCCAGTTGCACTTCATGAGCTTGCCGACCCACGCCTCGATGTACTTCTTCTCGTGCGGCCAGCGCGTGAAGTGCTTCGGGAGATCGCCGATCCAGGTCTCGAACGAGACCGCCTCGGGATCGAAGTTGATGAACACGTACCCGCCCCAGCTGCCGACGCGCACTTCTGGCAGGTGGTACTCGGCGCGATTCACGTGCGGAAAATCCCAGCGCGCGGGAATCGTCTTCAGGCTGCCGTCGAGATTCCACGCCCAGCCGTGGAACGGGCAGCGCAGCTCTTGCGAGCGCCCATCGCAGTCCTTGATCGCGCGCCCGCGGTGCAGGCACACGTTGCGGTACGCCTTGATCTCGTTCGCGCTCGCGCGCACGAGCACCACTTCCATGTCGGCGATGCGGTAGACGGTGTGATCGCCGACCTCGGGGATCTGCTCCTCGCGGCACGCGAACTGCCAAACCTTCTTCCACAGCTTCTCGACTTCGAGCTTGTGGTACTCGGGTGAGGTGTACCGGCGAATCGGCACCTTCGCGGCCGGCAGCTCGCGCGCCGACTGCCAGCGCAGCACGTCGGGCACTTCTCGCGTGTCGCTGTCCAAGAGCTGTTGGTAGGAGAGCCCTTCCGAGCGCGGTCCCTCGTTCGCTTTGCGGAACGGGAGTGACAATTCGGTGGCCATTAGGCTTCTCCTTCATGCGATCGGGTTGCCGCAACGGGCGCTTCCTACCCGTTCCGTTCTCGTCCGATTTTCCTTGTCTACTTCGCTCGGCTCCGCAGACTCCGCCTCGCTGCGCGCTTCGCTTGCGTCCTCGGCCGACCTGCTCCGTCTCGCCTCGACGTTTCCTCACGTCGTAGAGTCTGGCGGTCTCGGTCCACCGAGCTCGCTTCTAGAAGTGATGCCCCTTCGTGAAGCCGCCGTCGCACACGAGGTTGGCGCCGGTGATGAGGCTCGCGGCGGGGCTCGCGAGGAACACGACTGCGCGCGCGACTTCTTCCGGCGTGCCCATGCGGCCGATCGCGCACTGCGCGAGCGCGCCCTGATAAACCGCGGGCATCGCGTTCTTGATCATCTCCCAGTTGCCGCCCTCGAAGTAGATCGGGCCCGGCGACACCGTGTTCACGCGGATGCCCTGCTTCGCGAGCGCTTGCGAGAGATCGCCAGCGTGCGCGATCAGCGCGGCCTTCATCGCGTTGTAGGGCTGCGGCACGCCGAGGTACTCGAGCGCGGCGGTCGAGCTGATGAACACGACGCTGCCCGCCTCGGACTTCGCGAGGAACGGCAGCGCCGCCTCGACTCCGCGCGCCGCGCTCATCACGTCGATGTCGAAGGTGGCCTGCCAGGCCTGCTCGCCCATGCCGCCCCCGGCGCTCGCGTTCGAGACGAAGATGTCGAGGCCGCCGAGCGCGCCCGCGGCCTCGGCCACGAACGCCTTCAGCGCGGCGCCGTCGCTCACGTCGACGGCTCTCGCGCACACCTTCACGCCGCGCGCTTCGAGCTCCTTCTTCGCAGATTCGAGGCCGCCTTCGCTGCGTGCGCAGATCGCGACGTCCGCGCCGTCGTCGGCGAATTGCCGCGCGATCGAGAGGCCGATGCCGCGGCTCGCGGCAGTCACGAGAGCCTTCTTGCCGGAGAGTCCGAGATCCATGCCTTTGCCCTTTCCTTGGCCGCCCACGAAGGCGCCGCGCGGCGCGAGGGTTGGAGGAGGAACGACTTTGGGCGGGAGCGACAGGCCCGCGCCTTGGTTTGCGTTGCGCATGTCGAGCTGCGCGCCGCCGATCCAGATGATGAAGTGCAGGTCGGGGTCGACGCGCTCGCCCGAGACGTGCACGCCCTTGTCCGTGAACACGCCCGAGCGGCCGTCGGGGTCGGTGATTTTGCACTGCCCCTCGCCCGCGCGTTCGTAGATCGCCCCCGTCACGGGGTGCCGCATCTTCACGGAGAGCTCCTCGCAGCCTGAGGTTCGTCCGGCGCGCGGCCGATCGCGCCGGACTGCGCCGCCCGTGCGACGCCTTCGTAGTGACTACGCGTGGCGCCCGTCGTCGCAGCGGTCATCAGCAACGCAGCCCCGTAGCGCGCGGCGGCGCGCAGACCGTCGTCCGTGATGCCGCCGACGGCCCACTGCAGCGACGTCATCTGCAGATGGGCACGCAATCTGCCGCGCAGCGGCCGCAGCTCGATCCAGCTCGCGAGCTCGCCGGCGTCGCGCATCGCGGCGAGCGCCTCGCCCATCGGCGTCGAGATCGCGCGGTCGACGCGCTGGCGCATCGCGTGCGCGGAGTCCGAGATGAACAGCAGCGTGAGCAGCGTGCTGTAGTAGCGCGGCATGCGCAGGTACTCGGTCGCGGCTGCGTCGACGATCGCGATCACGCGCTGCGCCGGCGGAAGCTCGCTGCCGCCGCGGAGGCCCGCTTCGAAGCGCTGCGTCTGCTCCTCGATCGCGGCGAAGAGCACCTCTTCTTTCGAGCCGACGAGGTTGTAGACCGTCGGCACCGTGACACGACTCGCGCGCGCGAGGTCGCGCATGGTGAGCGCCTCGTAGCCACGCTGGCCGATGATCTCGCGCGCCGCCGCGAGGATGCGCTCGCGACGTTCCGCCATCTGCTGCGCCAGGAAGTCGACCCGCACGCTGCGCTCCTTTCGAGAGCGTCCGCACTTTAACCCGATCAAGCAGCGATTTGCATCGCTCTCTCGCGGAGTTGCGGGCGTGGAATGGCTCGCGTTCAAACGCGCTCAGGAGCTCTCGCGAACGCTGCCCTTCCACAGCGGCGGGCGCTTCTGCGCGAAGGCCACGGGGCCCTCCACGCAGTCCGGCAGCGCGAACAGCCTCTTGTGCAGCTCGGTCTCGCGGCGCTCTACCTCGTCGGCGCCGAGGCCCGGTGCTTCCCAGAGCAGGCGCTTGCTCAGCGCCACCGAAACCGGCGCTGCGTTCGCGGCGACATCGCGCGCCAGCTCGAGCGCGGCCGGCAACACCTCTGCCGCGGGGAGCACGCGCGTTGCGACGCCGAGCGCAGCGATTTCGTCGCCCGTGTACGTGCGTCCGGTCAGTAACAACTCGGCCGCGCGCGCGAGGCCGAGCGCGCGCGTCGCGGTCCAGTGCGCATAGGCGTCGGGCATCGCGCCGCGGCGGACTTGCACCACGCCGTACTTCCCCTCGCGCGCGAGGAAGCGCACGTCGCACTGCAGGGCGAGCGTGAGGCCGAGGCCGATCGCGTGGCCGTTCACGGCAGCGATCACGAGCTTGCGCACGCGGAACGCGGGAAACGCGACGGCCGCGGCGCTGAACGCGCTCGCGTCGTCGACGCGAAACGTGCTCGCGGCGTCGCTCATGTCGGCGCCCGCGCAGAACGCGCGCCCGGCGCCCGTCACGACCACGGCGCGCACCGCGTCGTCCTCGTCGCAGCGCTGGTAGGCGGCCGCGAGCGAGCGGCCCATCGCGCCGGAGAACGCGTTCAGCTGCGCGGGGCGATCGAGCGTGAGCGTTGCGACGCCGTGCTCGTCCAGCTCGAAGCGAAGATCCTCGTACGTCATCGCCGCACGATACGCGCGTACGTGAAGCGCGCGCAGCGCGCTGCAACACTGGCCGCATGCCGAATCTCGCCGCGATCCACGAAGCCATCGCCGCTGCGGTTCCCGACGCGGAGTGCCTCGTTCACGGCGCGCACCGCCTGCGCTGGCGCGAGATCACGGAGCGCACGCGCCGGCTCGCCGCGGTGCTGCGCGGCGCGGGGCTCGGCTGCCGGCGCGAGCGCGCGGGCCTGGCGAACCACGAGTCCGGGCAAGACCACGTCGCGCTCTACCTCTACAACGGCGCGGAGTATCTCGAGGGCATGGTCGGCGCGATGAAGGCGCGCTGCGCCCCGTTCAACGTGAACTACCGCTACGTGGACGAGGAGCTGCTCTACCTGTTCGACAACGCGGATGCGAAGGCGGTGATCTTCCACGCCAGCTTCGCGCCGACGCTCGCGCGCATTCGCGCGCAGCTGCCGCAGGTGCGGCTCTGGATTCGCGTCGACGACGGCTCGGGTGAGAAGCTCGCCGGCGACGTCGAGTACGAGGCCGCGCTCGCCGCGGCGACGCCCGCTGCTCCCGAGCGGCTCAGCGAGGACGACCTCTACATCCTCTACACCGGCGGCACGACGGGCATGCCGAAGGGCGTGCTGTGGCGCCACGACGAGATCCTGCGCGCCGCGCTGACGCCGCCCAACACCGAGCCCACGATCGACGCGATCGTGGAGCGCGCGCGGCGCGGCGCCGGCAAGGTGCGCGCGCTGCCGACGCCGCCGTTCATGCACGGCGCCGCGCACTGGGCCGCGTTCACGATGTGGCACACGGGCGGCACGGTCTTCGTGCAGAACGAGGTGCGCCGCTTCGACGCGCACGACGTGCTCGCGACGATCGAGCGCGAGCGCATCAGCGCGGTGACGATCGTGGGCGACGCGTTTGCGAAGCCGCTGCTCGAAGCGCTGCGCGAGCGCGCCTACGACACGACCTCGCTGCAGACGATCACGTCGGGCGGCGCGATCCTCAGCGCGACAGTGAAAGACGAGCTGCTCGCGCGCATCCCGAACGCACGCCTGATCGACGTGCTCGGCTCGTCCGAGAGCGGCCAGCAGGGCTCGCAGGTCTCGCGCAGCGGGCAGAAGGCGAGCAGCGGCGACTTCGCGCTGACTCCGAACAACGTCGTGCTGTCGGAAGATCTCACGCGCGTCCTCGCGGCAGGCTCCGTCGAAGCGGGCTGGCTCGCGCGCTCGGGGCCGGTGCCGCTCGGTTACTACAAGGACGCCGAGAAGACGGCGCGCACGTTCCCTGTGATCGGTGACGTGCGCTACTCGGTGCCCGGCGACCGCGCGATCGCACTCGCGGGCGGCGGCCTGCGCTTGTTAGGGCGCGACTCGGTCACGATCAACTCGGGCGGCGAGAAGATCTTCGCCGAAGAAGTCGAGCACGCGCTGAAACATCACCCCGCGGTGTGGGACGTGGTGGTGACCGGCACCCCGCACGCGCGCTTCGGGCAGCAGGTGACGGCGGTGGTCGCGCTGCGCGCGAACATGCGCGCCAGCGAGGACGAGCTGCGCGCCGCCTGCGAGGCGCACGTCGCGCGTTACAAGCTGCCGCGCGCGTTCGTGTTCGTGCCCGAGGTGGTGCGCGCGCCGAGCGGCAAGGCGGACTACCGCTGGGCGAAGCAGGTGGCGGAGAAGCAGCTTGCGACGGGGGGCGGGCGCAGCGAGTGAGACGTTCCGGCCGGGCCGAAGTGTCGCAGGCGTGAGACATTTCGGCCCGGCCGAAGTGCCTCATCTGAGCGGCAGCCTCCGCACCGCGGGCTCGCGCTCACTTGGTGGGGCGGGCGAGCGTCCGATGAGCGGATGCGCGCGACATGGCGAGCGCCTTCGAGGCGTCTGTGATCGACACGCCGAGCACGCGCGTGGCGCTCTCGAGCAGCGCACGGCGCACGAGGCGGTGCTCGGGTCGACCCAGGTGCTCGCGCGGCACGCCGTTGCGCGCACACATCTCGCGAATCAGATAGTCGAGCTCCGCGAGCAAGTCGGGCTCGAGCGCCGCACCTGCCGCGTCGGGCGCCGTCGCCGCCGCGCGCACCTGCTCCCGCCACGCGCGGCCGCCGAGCAGCGTGCGCATGCGCGCGATCGACTCGAAGCGACGCGGCCGGCGCTTGCCGTGTAGGGCAGCGAGCAGGTTCCACGGGTCCTCGGGCAGCGCATCGACCGTAGAGAGCCCGTGCCGCGCGGCGTTACCGACGACGTACGCGACGAGCAGGATGTGCCCGCCCTCATCGGTGACGCGCTTGGCGTAGTAGCGCGACTCGAACAGGTATCCGCTGCGCGCGCACTCGCGATTCAAGCGCTGTGCGTAAACGAAGTTGAGCCGATGCATCAGCTTCGCGAGCGGCTCGTCGCCGGTCTGGAGCACGGCGTGGACGTGATTCGCGATCAGCGTGAGTGCGTCGCACGCGAACCCGAGGTCGCACACGAGCTGCTCGAAGCGGTCGACGAAAACGCCGCGATCGTGTTCGCCGCGAAAGATCTCGCGGCGATCGACGCCGCGAATCGTCACGTGGTGGATGGCGCCGCGCTCATCCGTGGGGGCTCGCCTCGGCATGGGGTTCATCCCAGCGGGACCGAGGGCCTAGGGGGATGCGGGGAGTAGCCGCGGCAAACCGAGGAGGCAAGCGAACATTTCGGCCGGGCCGAATTGTCTCACCGGACATTTCGGCCCGGCCGAAACGTCCGCCCCCTCAGCTCAGCCGCAGCAGCGCCTCGACCGCCTCGAGCGTCGCCTCGACGCGATCCGCCTCGGGCTCGGCGGGCCAGCCGCCGTCGCGCTGCTGCGCGGCGAGCAGCGCGAGCACGACTTCGCGCGCTTCGAGCTGCGCGCCGGGCAGCGCCCTCGCGCGCGCGCGCAGCAGCACGCGCGCGAGCTGCAGCGTGCTGAAGTGCGCGCTGCGCCAACCCTTCTCGAGCTCGCGGCCGCACCAGACCATCGCCTCGTCGGCGAGCTCGCTGTCGATGCTGGCGAGCGCGTGCGCGTACGCGAGCAGCGGCGCGTACTCGCCGCTCTGGAACAAGTCCGGCGAGTAGCAGCGCGCGAGGAACTGCTCGGCGCGCCGCAGCAGCGACTCGCGCGCGAAGACCGTGCGCGCGAGCAGGCCGGCGGTCTCGCCGGTCACCGGGACTCGCAGCTGCGCCGGGAGCGCGAGATCGCCAAAGCCGCCATCGGACTGCTGGCCGCGCGCGAGAAACGTCACCGCGCCTTCCGCGACGCGGTTGTCGGCGAGACCGAGCGCGCCGAGCCAGGCGAGCGCGCGGCGCGTGGCCGCTTCGGGGCTCGCATCGCTCCCGCGCCAGGGCTCGAGCGCGCCGTCCGCGCGCTGGCGCACCGCGAGCGCCCGTAACAACTCGGGCGCGGGCAGCTCGCGCAGCAGCGTCTCGCAGTAGCTGCGCTCGAGCTCCGCGCCGTGCTGCGCGACGAAGCGCGAGGCGCGCGTGAGCGGCGCGTCGAGCAGCTCGCCCTTCACGGCGCGAGCTCGAGCAACAACCCCGTCAGGTAGTGGCCCTCGGGGTGATAGAGCGAGACGGGGTGATCGGGCGGCGCACCGAGCTCGGCGGTGATGCGCGCATCGCGGCCGGCGTCGAGAGCGGCGCCGAACGCGATCTTGCGGAACAAGTCGGGGCCAACGTGGTGCGAGCACGAGAAGGCGAGCACGCGCCCGCCGGGCGGCGCGTGGCGTAGCAAGTGCAGCAGCATGTCTTTGTAGGCGCGCGCCGCGCGCTGCACGTCGGCCTTGCGGCGCGCGAGCGGCGGCGGGTCCGCGATCGCGAGCTCGAAGCCGCGCGCCTGCTTGCGCGCGAACTCGAAGCCGTCCGCCTCGACGATCTCGGCCCGCTCGCGCGCTCCGGCGTGAACCAGATTTCGCTGCGCCAGCGCGAGGGCGTCCGCCGACGAATCGACCAGCGCTACGTGGACCGCCCCACCCTGCAGCGCTGCCACGGCCATCCCGCCCGTGTACGAGAACAGATCGAGCACGCGCTTCCCCGCCGCGAGCGCCTGCACGAGATCGCGCGCTTCGCGCTGATCGAGGTAGAAGCCCGTCTTCTGCCCGTGCGCGACGTCGGCGAAGTACTCGCGCCCGCGCTCGCGCACGAGCACCGGCTCGCTAGGCGGCTCGCCCCAGAGCGTGCGCGGCTCTGCCTGCGCGCCTTCGCGGCGCAGCGCGGCGACGTCGGGGCGCGCGAGGCCCACGCGCGCATTGGTTAGGTCGCGCAGCACCTGCCCTACTGCATCGCTGCGCCGCAGCCACGCCATGCTGCCCGCGCGCACCACCAGGACGTCGTCGAAGCGGTCGACCACGAGCCCCGGCAGGCCGTCGCCCTCCGCGTTCACGAGCCGCAGCGCGTTCGTGCCGGCGAGCAGCGGATGCGCCTCGCGCGCCGCGCGCAATCGCTCCGCGACGAGCGCCTCGCCGCGCGACTCCTTGCCGAACTCGAGCAGCCGCACGCGCAGCTGCGACGCCGGCGCGAAGTGCCCGTGGCCCAGCACCTCGCCGTCGCTCGCGAGGACGCGCACGAGATCGCCGTCCGCCGGCTCCCCTTCGACGCGCGCCACCGCGCCCGACAGCACCCACGGATGACGACGCCGCGCGGACGCATCGCGTCCAGGCAGCAGCACGATGCGCGCGGGGGTCGACATGCGCGCGCAACTTAGGCGAGGTCGCGCGCGCTTCGAGGCTTCGCGCGCGAGCCAACCTATGCTGCGCGACCGATGTCGAACCCGAGCCGCCCTGCCAATCGCCTCGCGCGCGAGACCAGCGCGTACTTGCGCCAGCACATGCACAACCCCGTCGACTGGTTTCCGTGGGGCGAGGAGGCGCTCGCGAAGGCGCGCGCCGAGGACAAGCCCCTGCTCGTCTCGATCGGTTACAGCGCCTGCCACTGGTGCCACGTGATGGAGCGCGAGTCGTTCGAAGACGACGCGATCGCATCCCTCATGAATCAATGGTTCGTGCCAGTGAAGGTCGATCGCGAAGAGCGGCCCGATGTGGATCAGATTTACATGGACACCGTGATGCGCCTGCAGGGCCACGGTGGCTGGCCGCTGACGGTGTTCTGCAAGCCCGACGGCGCGCCCTTCTACGCGGGCACGTACTTCCCGCCCGAGCCGCGCCACGGCCTGCCCAGCTTTCGGCAGGTGCTCGAGGGCCTGCATCGCGCGTATCACCAGCAGCGCGACAAGGTGGACGAGACCGCGCGCCAGGTGCTCGCCTCGCTGCGCGATCGCGCGCGTGGCGTCGCGAGCGCGCCGCCGGGCGCGGAGCAACTGGTCGCCGCCGCGCGGCGCACGATGCAGGGCGCCGATGCCGAGCACGGCGGATTCGGCGGCGGCCCGAAATTCCCGACGCCGTCGAACCTCGACTTGTTGATGGCCGCCGCGCCACTGCTGCCCGCGGCCGAGCGCGACGCGGTGCTCGCGCACCTGCGCCACACCGCGCTCGAGATGTCTCGGCGCGGCCTCTACGACCAGCTCGCCGGCGGCTTCCATCGCTACTGCGTCGACGGCAACTGGGGCGTCCCGCACTTCGAGAAGATGCTCTACGACCAAGGTCAGCTGATGCGCTTCTACGCCGACCTCTGGCGGCAGACGGGCTGCGGCGACGAGGACCTGTGGTGGCCGATCGTCGAGACCGCGGCATGGCTGCGCCGTGAGATGCGCGCGCCAGACGGCGGTTGTTATGCGAGCCAAGACGCCGACAGCGAGGGCGTCGAGGGCAAGTTCTACGTGTGGACGCCCGCCGAGGTCTCCGCGGTGCTCGGCGCCGAACGCGCGCGCGAGTTCTGCGCGGCGTACGCGGTCAGCGAGCACGGCAACTTCGAGCACGCGAACGTGCTCTGGGACGTCGCGCGCGGCCCGCGCGAGAACTTCGCGCCGGAGCGCGCGGAGCTGCTCGCCGCGCGCGCGAAGCGCATCCCGCCGGCCACGGACACGAAGCGCCTGCTCGGCTGGAACGCGCTCACGATCTCCGGCCTCGCGTATGCCGGCAGTCTGGTGCGCGACGAGACGATGCGCGACGACGCCGTCGCGCTCGCGGACTTCTGCGTCGCGCGCCTGCGCGCGCCGAGCGGCCGCTGGCTGCGCGTCTTCGCCGAAGGCACGGCCAAGGTCGACGCGTTCCTCGACGATCTCGCGCCTTGGCTCGCCGCGCTGCTCGACCTTTACCGCGCGGGCTGCGGCGAGCGCTGGCTCGCGCTCGCGCTCGAAGTGGCCGAGGAGATCCGCGCGCGCTTCTTCGATCCCGAGGAGAACGACCTCTTCTTCACGCCCGTCGACGGCGAGCGCCTGGTCCACCGCCCGCGCTCGGACCACGACGGCGCGACACCGCACTCGGCCGGCCTCGCGGTCGTGGGGTTGTTACGGGCCGCGACGCTCTCCGGGCGAAGTGAGCTGCGCGCGACGGCGGAGCGGGTACTGCGCACGCACGCGTTCTCGCTCGAGCGCGCGTCGTATGCGCTGCCCACGCTCGCGCGCGCGGGCGCGTGGGCGGAGCGCGGGCTCGACGTCGCGGTCGTGATCGGCGACGCGGCGGATCCGCGGACCACTGCGCTCGCCGTCGCCGCGCGGCGCGCCCTCGGGCCCGAGGACGCCGTGCTCGTGGCTGCGCCGAGTGAAGCCAGCGCACGACTCGACCCGACCTGGCTCGCGGGCAAGTCGCTCCTTAACGGCGCGCCCGCGGCCTACGTGTGCCGCGGCGTCGAGTGCTCGCTGCCGGTGACCGAGCCCGCCGCCGTCGCCGCGCTCGTCTCGCCGCACTCCCGATGACCGAGATCAGCGAGGCTTTCGCGACCGCGTGGCGCCTGATCGCGAGCGGCGACGCCGAGCTGCTCGAGATCGTCTCGCTCTCGCTGCGCGTCACCGGAGCCGCCGTCGTGCTGGCAGCGCTCGCGGGCCTGCCGCTCGGCGCGTGGCTCGGCGTCGCGCGCTTCCGCGGGCGCCGCGCGCTCGTCGCGCTGCTCAGCACGGGCATGGCGCTGCCGCCCGTCGTGGTCGGCCTCGCGCTCTACCTCGTGCTCTCGCGCTCGGGTCCGCTGGGAGCGCTCGAGCTGCTGTTCACGCCCACGGCGATGGTGATCGCGCAGGCCGTGCTCGTGCTGCCGATCATCGCGTCGCTCGCGCGCCAGAGCATCGAGGATCTCGCGCGCGAGTACGGCGAGCAGCTGCGCGCTCACGGCGCATCGCGGGTGCAAGCTGCGCTCACGCTGCTCTACGAGGCGCGCTACTCGCTGCCGACCGCGCTGCTCGCCGGCCTCGGCCGCGCAGTCGCGGAAGTCGGCGCGGTGATGATCGTCGGCGGCAACATCGCGCACGTCACGCGCACGATGACCACCGCGATCGTGCTGCACTCGAGTCGCGGCGACACCGCGCTCGCGCTGGCGCTCGGCCTGATCCTGGTCGCGCTCGCCGCGCTGGTGAACGGATCGACCGAGGCGATTCGCGGCGCGGCGCGGCGAGCGGGCGCATGAGCGCGCGGATGTCGCCGCTGACGTTCGACGACGTGCACTTCGCCGCGGGCGGACGCAAGCTCGTGTGCGGCATCAGCTTCGCACTGGGCTCGAGTGGCATCTCGGTGCTGCTCGGCCCGAACGGCGCGGGCAAGAGCCTCGCGCTGCGGCTCGCGGCGGGGTTGCTCGTGCCGAGCGCGGGCGCAGTCCGCGCGAGCGCGGCGCGCGCGATCGTGCTGCAGCGGCCCGTGTTGTTACGGCGCAGCGTGGCGGACAACGTCGCGTACCCCCTCGCGCTGCGCGGCGTGCCGCGCAGCGAGCGCGCGGCGCGCGTGCGGCGCGCGCTCGAGGCC